>DATGGW010000253.1:0-8564 GCA_035308345.1 Ktedonobacteraceae bacterium
TGAAGGCAATTTTCTGCGGTCTTACGAAACTCCCTGAGCAGTTTAACATCACCCGTCCAGCGATAGGCTTCTGAAAGCACGATCAAGTACAGGATTGTGGCATCAGCCGTCCCATAATAGGGTGTAAAAGGAATCGTGTGGAAATGCGCCAGTTCTCCAAAGCGGATTTCGTGCAGGATTTTTCCCGGTTGTGCATCACGCCAATCGTCGCGTTCCGTGGCCTGGTATTCGGCCAGCCGTTTCAGCGCACCGCGCGAAAAGCCTGGGGCAACGCTCATATTCTGCAAGGAGACGATCAGGCTATCACGCCCGAAAAGCGTCACAAACCAGGGAACACCAGCCGCAGGCACCCAGGCCTCATCCGATACATCCAGATCGTAGATACGCAAAGCGCCCATATCCTCAACGGCCTGCCGGTACATGCGATATACATGCTCATTAGGCGTGCCAACGTCGGTGCAATTCGCTTGCCAGCGCGCCTGGCGTTCATCAAGGTCACTCAGCGGTTCCTCACCCAATGGAGAAGTTGCGCCCGCAGTGGGGGTGGCAACAATGCCATGCCGGGGTCGACCACACGGAGCATAGATTGGCTTTTTGATATGCTGCCCATGTTCTAACATAAGTTCGCCACATGTATGCCAGCGCTGTCCTGGCGCTAGCTCAATATGAAAGGATATGCGTCCATTCGCGTAGCCAGACGGAGAACTGTTATTCGAGACCTGGTAGACGGCGGCCCGATGAAAGTCTCTATTCGTGTAAGAACTGCGCAGCCTTCCCTCATGCTCATTCCACCTCGTCTGCACCAGGCCGCGTGTAACCAGGTGTTTTGCCTTCACCTCAAAAAGATCGGCAAAATCTGAGCGAATGGCCAGTTCAAACACAAATGTAACCTTTTTATTCGAATAGTTTACAATATCGAGATCTTCATGAATACCTTCACTAACCGTCCGATTCACTTCCAGGCCGATGGTGTTTGCTTCGATAACTCCTTCTTCCGTATCGATTTTGGGATTGGTCAAATGATAGCGCGAGGCATAAAAACTCAACTGGCTGGAATTGACCGGTTCCCAGGGTTGGCGGTTAATGTAGAAACGATAATAGCTGATGAAGCGTGTATCAATAGCATAGATACCTTCATCGCTGGATGTCCTGATCTCGCCAGCTTGATTAGTGACCATGAATGTACGCCCCTGGCTGATGGTAATTCCTGGTGGCGATACCTTAATTTCTATTGGCATGCTTCTTCTCCTTGCAAAGGTTACTTTCACAGCACTATAAACTGAATAGGCATCTATGTCAATTGAGGACTACAGCACGGAGGATTTCCTTAGTATGCAAACCGGGGGAAGCGGCGCAATCGATACGCAAGAGCATTCCGCGAAATCCGGGCATTTTCTGGAAGTGCTTGGAGTCTTCACGCGCCTGGGTTTGACCTCGTTTGGCGGTCCGGTCGCTCATCTCGGCTACTTTCGCGAGGAGATCGTCATTCGCCGCAAATGGGTCGATGAACGCACCTACGCTGACCTCATCGGACTCTGCCAGTTTCTGCCCGGACCGGCCAGCAGCCAGACAGGCATCTCACTGGGCATTATGCGCGCTGGTCTGCCGGGAGGACTGGCAGCATGGTTGGGTTTTACGCTTCCTTCCGCAATCTTAATGACCCTGTTTGCCTATTCAACCGGCATGTTGCGCTCAGCTATTGCATCGGGCGTGCTGCACGGCTTGATGGTGGTGGCGGTCGCGGTTGTAGCGCAGGCTGTATGGGGCATGGCGCGCACGCTCTGCCCAGATCGCCCGCGCGCTACTCTGGCTATTCTGGCAGCCATTGTCACACTTCTATTCCCCACCGGCATTGTACAGGTCGCGATTATCGCTGTTGCAGGACTCATCGGCTGGCGCTTGCTCATGAACGGCGACATTACACTGACCCCCTCCTCGTCTTTATTCAATGTCGCTAAACCACGCGCGCTATCAATAGTTTGCCTGGCGCTGTTTGCGCTGCTGCTCGTGCTGTTTATCCTGCCAGGCCAGTTGCTCCAGCCGCACGCGCTGGCTCTTTTTGGCAGCTTCTATCGCAGCGGCGCGCTGGTATTCGGCGGCGGCCATGTAGTCTTGCCATTGCTACAGGCGGCGGTAGTTGCTCCCGGATGGGTGAATAACGGGCAATTTCTCGCGGGTTATGGCGCGGCCCAGGCAGCTCCCTCCAAGTTTCCCTGAATGACTTTTGCCATGTCCTCTATGCTGGCAGGCAGCAGCCAGACGGCATAGAGCGGGTTTTCGAGCCTTGATGTGGCTGCATCGGCGGTATTGATACAGCGCAGCGTCGTGGCGTAATCCCCAAAAAGATACGTATCATCTGACCCTGGGCAGAAGTCTCTGTAGCAGGCTCTCTGGGAGGTAATATCGCTGGATACAAGCAGGCCGCGCTGCCTTTTTATCTCCAGCTTTGCTGCTTCCACCCGGATAGTTCCCCAGCTTCTTTGGGGCAGGAGTTTCAGCAGCTCAAATTTGGGAGTGTCATAGTAATACTGCCGGATGATAGCATCTTCCTCTTCGCTGAACGCTCCCGCGCGGGAAGAGCTGGCCTTCCAGATGTAGGCAATATCCAGGCGCGGGCAGATAGCGTCCAGCCAGTCAATCGTGAGCCGCAGCCAGTGCATCGACACGACTTCTATCTCGATGCGGTTGATGAGGATGTTAAACGCGCGCTGTTTCTCCTCAAAAGTGAACTCCGCCCATACCTTGTCGAAATTTCCGAGCAGGGCGTGCAGCCGTGCAATTTCTTCGGGACTGTCAATAATCCCCAGCCTGTCCTTCTTGCGCTCCAGGTCTGCCTGTATCGCCAGCAATTCCGCTCGTTTAGCTCTTAGCTCTTTCTCTAATTCCTCATCGTTTTCGTTCGCGATTTTTTTGGCATTCGCCTGGAGCTGTAGCGCAATTCCTTTTAGCTGTTCGAGAATACTGGCAAAATCCTCCGATTGCTGGCTGCGCACCTGTTCCAGCGCGGTCTTGACCTTTTCCTGGATGTCTTTGTCGGCAGCTTCCAGGGCTTTCAACCGGAAGATGACGATGCTATCAAAAGGCCCGGCAGCCAGGTGCAGGAACTTCTCTTTTTTCATGTCCGCGTCATAGCCGCAGATTCCCACATAGTACGCTTTACCTTCATCGACATCAGGCGTAATATAGGCTTTCAGCCCAGGTTTGGGGGATTTGACCAGCAGCTTGCCGTGCAGCAGCATCTCAATCGGCGTTTCACGGGTTTCCTTCAGCCGGGTGATGCTTCTGTTTCTCTCGACCGGCTCGCCGTGCAGCGTATAGCCGGTGAGGGCAGCGTAGCCTTCGGCAAAGAGGTCGTAGTCCAGGATAGGGAGGTGATGATCAATAATCGTATCCGGCTTATCCATGCTCGGCTGCCACCAGCCGATATACATCACATTCTTCAACCATTCTCTGAGCGTAGAGGGGTCACGCGGCTTATATCCCACGCCGGGTATGTGGTGCATGTTTGTCTTGATCGTATAGCGTTCCCGATCCTCCTGCGGGATTTCAGGGAAAAGATACGCCCTGGCCGCTACCTCACGCGCCAGCTTGCCCATATCCCAGCTTAAGCCCCTCGCCCTGAGCGCGAGTTTTCGCACTTCCATTGCCCAGGGTTCATAGATAACGATTTCCTGGTCTTGCTTCTTGCCTTTGACCGCAAAGCCCGGAGGCAGGCCGCGCCCGTCGAAGCCGCCTTTGTCCGCCTTGTTCTGCTTGCACAGGTTCATGTATTTCACATGCCCCTCGATGTAGCCATAGGCTTCGCGCATCTTATCCTGAAAAGCCACCAGATCCCGATAGATGGTAAAGTCATAGACGCGGGTGCGCTCCTCAGTAGAGGCAGAAGAGATAGGCGGCACAATGACTTTAATCCGCTTTTCCTCGGCGAGCCGGGTGAATACGCCCACCTGATCCATATGCTTGTTGCGGAACAGCCGGTCTTCCCTGGAGAGTACGACGGTTCCGATTATCCCCCGGTACATTTCCTTATAGAGGAGGTCGAGCACCTCTCGCTCGTCAATGCGTTTTTGCCCGGATACTCCGGCACCTTCGTCGAATAACCGCACATCCGGCTCGTCCTCCCGATAGAGCAGCCTGCCGTAATCTTGCAGCCCCAGTTGCGTTTCCCGGCTTTCCGCCTGCGCTGTGTCCGCCCCGGTTTTGGATTGCCGCACCAGCACGGCGGTTGCCCGTGTCCGGTCAATCTCCGGCAACTCCCCGAGATAGTAATTCGGGCGGTTATCCGCCTGGCGGAGCTTGAATGCTCTTGGTTCCGGCATTCTTTTGTTTCCTCTCAGAGCTATAGAGCACGTGCCCCACAGCGATACTGCCGGGTCTGGGCCCGCCTATCAACTGGTAGACGCGATCGCGATGATACTTGTGACGAGGCATGCGCTCAGCATCCTTTCACGAAGCACTCCTCTGCTTCTCTATTCTAATCAGGGCCGAACAAGGCGGAAGTTGTGTCGCTCTTACCAGCCGACCGGTTGTATCATACCCGTGGTCGCTCATGGGGCCTTCACATAAATTCACGATACCCTCACGGGCCGGCCCGAGACGGGGAATGCGTCATGCAGCCGTCAGAGGGCTACCTCCGATAAAGCAAAACATGGCTTTGCGCAGTTGCTTACATCGACGCAGGCAGTGTAACCCGGCGCTTCGGTCAAAAGCCGATGTTCCCCTGGGTATTGGGCAGGCTGGACCTGGAAAAAATGATGAAGAATGGCAAGGGATGGTCAGAAGGCCTTGTATTTGTGAAGCTCGGTTTGAGCCAAATTATTCAGCAGTACAGCCGGCTCGGGAAGGAATAGACCAACCCTCTTCAGAGGTGGCCTCGCCCAGGCAGCCACCAAAAACAGTTATCAGTATTCGCCGTTTATCTGATTGCGCGCGGCTATTCCAACACCCGCTGCCGGTCAGCCAGATAATCAGGCCTTTGCCTCGGGACCTTTCGCCGGTCGAACATTCACCGCAATTTTGCTCGCTTTACCTCGCTTCTGATCGAAGGAGTCTTCCGTCTCAAACTCTACCCACTTGTTCAGCTCGGGCTTGCCTCTGAAAGTGTTGAACTTAAAATGAAATCTGCCTTCGTCATTTGTCACGAAACCAAAGCGTTTCTCTTCCTCAAGAAAGGAGATGCGCCCAAGCTGGGTGGGTTGCGCTGACTTGATTGTCTTTTGCCATGTCACACGGCATGGTTTGAGCGCAGATGATAGAGTTGGTATTCCATCTTCGGAGACGATTAGCAGTTGTTCTGCGTGCAGCCTTTGGAACTCATGAAGTTGCTGCTCAGTCCTTTCTGCATAGCGTTTGCTTCCCAGCTCCAATTCAATAATCCAGATAAGCCGCAAGTGTTCATAGACGGCTTGCCAGTTTGCAAGTCGCTGCTGCACCTCACACATCGACTTGAGTATGAGGATACGACCGTGGGGATCGCCGGGCATCATCGTTGCTCTGCTAAACCACAGCAGGGCATCTTCGTCCCGGCCAAGTCGAACATGAGCATTGGCGATATCGCTATGTATATACCATTGTTTGGGAAAACGCATATTGAGATACTCGAGTTGCTTTAATCCATCTTCTACCTGTCCCATGCGTATTTTCGCTAACGCTTCCCAACGCTGGAAATGAAAACTCTCTTGAGGGAACTTCTCACTGGCCTCGCGAGCATGTGTGATACATTCGTCGTATCGCTCCAATTCAAGCAAGGCACGTGTAATGGCAAAAGCCCATCTCTGATAATCAGAAAGTAAACGCCTTCCATTGAGCTCTTTCTGTTCAAGCGATAGCATCTGTGGGTCAAGTTGTTGCGCGAACTCGAGCACCAAATCCCACTTTTTAAGTAACTTCGCCTCTTTACAAATAGCAAATGCAGCTTGCTTTCTTGCAAAAAGATCGATAGTCAGCCGAAAGATAGTTCTGCCCGCTTTTACCTTTGTAGTAAAGTCAGCCGAGGCTGCTATTTGCGCTGGCGCTTGATCGTCAATATTTTCAGCTTCTTCTATCTCATCTCCTTCAGCGTCTTTAAGATAGCCATAGTAGAGCGCCCAGGCCCATTCTTTTTTGATATACTGGTCGTCTGAAAATTGCTGCTCAGCTTGCCGGGCAAATTTTGCAGCCATGCGAGCAGCCTCGTCTCCAGTTCTGCATAAGCAATGGATATACTTGGAGGCTGCATAACTATCATGGCACAGTTCAAAGGCTTTCTTGAAGAGTTCGGCTGCTTCACTAAACCGCTGCGCCTTGCGCAGTTGTTCACCTTCATCTTTTAGTTGACGGCATTGTTGATATTGCAGAGAGCCAGACATCGAGTGAGAAACTCCTTCGCTTGGTGATAATCAGCGGTGTCGGGTGTATCAAGTGCAGCCAAAAGTGCTTTGCAATTAAGAGAAGGGCATGCCGGGTCGTCCAGAACCATCCGTATAGATTCCCTGGTGCGTTGGCAAATGATGGAGAAATCTATATTATCATGAGCAAAAGGTGTGAGCAGTGCGAGGCATGCCAGTGCATTGGCGAAATATGCTTGCAATCTTTGCTCTTGAGCTGGCGCAGACGATATTTCTGCTAATGTTTGAGATGTTTGTCTAGACGGCTGCCCGAACAACGGCTCAAGCACTGGCAGAATAGCCTGTTTGAGCCACTCTGTATTAGCAACCGGCTTCCAGCTTTGCTGCTTCGCCTTGTAGTAGAGGGTAAGGGTATGATCCTTGCCCTCGCGCTGCCAGGAGAAGTTGATAGAGTACTCGCTCGTCATGCGGTAGAACGGCTGCGATATACCTGCTGCACTACACTTCGCACAGACCTGGGCAGCCTTTTCCCGTAACAGTTCCTGGTAGCTCATCTGATACGTTCTCCCTGCTCCTGCAACTCCAGCAGTTCTCGGATAAAGCGGTTATGCGCCTGCGTGTAGTAGAGAAAAACTTCTCGTATGGCTCTGGTCAGCGCGACAAAAACCTTGATACGGCTCCTGCGCGCTTCGTGTTCCAGCGTTTCTGCTGTTTGGAACATGGAGGCGCTATTGAGACTACCGTCAGCCAAACGATCTATGTCGAGGATGTAAACATATTCACGCTCCAGTCCCTTCGACATAGTAAATTCCGCGAGGATGACTTTGCGCTCATCAGTGCTGATTTCGTTTGCCCAACAAACAGGAACAGCGCGAGCGGCCAGCATGGAATGCAGGGCTTTGAGGGTATCCGGCAGGGCGATGCATAACACTTGTTCGGGTCTGATGCGATTTGCAACACTATCTGCAATGTACTCGCAAACGGTGTTCAGCAACTCCTCTGATGTCGCACCCCATTTAAAGACAGGTCGCGTCATCATCTCGTTCTTCGGCTTGATTTTTTCTTCGTATCCCTGTTGCTGGAGTTCGTAAGCGATAAAAGGGTCCCGCCGCAAAAATGACCAGGCCAGCCGCGCGATATATTTAGGGCTGCGGTACATCTGGTAACTGGCCGGTATACGAATACGATCTTCTGCCAGTTGCAGCTCGCTCAAGTTGTGGCTGCGATCAAACAACTTTTGCCCGATGTCCCCAACCATAAAGACGTTCTCTCGCTTCTTCAGGAGGCACAGCGCCACGTCCAGAAAGAAATCGCTAAAATCCTGAACCTCATCGACCAGTAAATAGTCATACAAGCGGAAGCGTTCGCCTTGCTCATAAAGGACATCCTGGCACTTCTCTGGGAGTTTGATCTCAAGGTATTCGTCCGGGGTACTCAGTTGGCTTTTTACCTGTGTGTGCCATGCTTCTGCTCCTGGCGCTCCTAAATATGCTACTAGAATATTTTCCATGAGTTCAGTTATATGCCTGATCTCAATAGTTTGTTTATAGCGAGGGGCGTCGGGCGAGCTTTGATTCTTGATCTTAAGGTCTAGCAAGCGGCGCAGGTCTAGTGCCAGAGGCTCGCTATAGGTCAGCACCAGCACGCGAAAGCCAGGAGAGCCGAAATGCTTGTTGACGAGATGCATAGCGCGCGACAGGAGGATATTGGTCTTGCCACTGCCTGCCACATCGAGCATATAGTTCTTGTCCATGATCTCGTCGCTGAACGCCCACTTTTGCTGTTGTTCATCCATGAGCAACAACTTATCGTAGCCGCGAGCGTTTGTGGAGAGATCTCCTACGCGCAGCTTAGGAGGAATGAGCGCGCCGACGGTTTGGACGATCTCAGCTTCTGTATAAAGTTCCTTCCTATTGCGTCTGGCAAGTCGCTTCAGAAGCTCTAGTGGATTATCCCAATAGCGATCCAGCATATCGCCGAAGATGGTTTGCTCTACGTCGAGAAGGAATCGCTCCTGAACATGCCTCCTTGTACCTCCCTCACCCCGCACAAAGGTATTTTCAAATTCTGCTCGCATCAGCTTTGGAAAGGCAACAAAACCATGAACGTACACTGCCTGTTGCCCCAGTTCAGACTTCAGTAACTCGAGAATGGCATGGTGGTATTCTGCAACCTGGGCATAGGGGTTGCGTATCCGCTCTTCATGGCCGAACTCGTCAATTTTAATGATATTGTATT
>DATGGW010000254.1:0-5931 GCA_035308345.1 Ktedonobacteraceae bacterium
TCGGCGAGTACTTCAGCCTCGGTCAAGGCGTTGAACAGTGTGGACTTGCCCGCGTTGGTATAGCCTACCACTGCCACGACCGGCATAGATTGCGCGGTGCGCTGCTGGCGATGGGTTTTGCGCTGTTCGCGCACTGCCTCGATCTCTTCGCGCAGTTCGGAGATGCGGCTGCGAATGCGACGGCGTTCAATTTCGAGTTTTGTCTCACCGGGTCCGCGCACACCTATGGCGCCGCCGACGCCTCCGGCTCCCGCGCTGCGCGAACCGCCCGTCTGCCGCGAAAACTCCACACCGCGTCCTGCCAGGCGCGGCAGGCGATATTCGAGTTGCGCCAATTCAACCTGTAAGCGGCCTTCGCGCGTGCGCGCGTGCTGCGCGAAAATGTCGAGGATGAGTGCTGTGCGGTCCAGCACGCGCGCATTGAGCATCTTTTCAAGATTGCGCTGCTGTGAGGGGGAAAGTTCGTCATCGAAGATAACAAGGTCTATGTTCAGTTGCTTTTCGGTGTCGCATAACTCCTGCGCGCGGCCCTTACCGAGGTAGGTGGTGGCATCGGGGTGGCGCATACGTTGAATCATGCTGCCTACCACGTCTGCCCCGGCGGTTCGCGCCAGGGTTCCCAGTTCGCTGAGCGAATCTTCCGTACTCCACAGACTCTCACCCTCGTCACGATCCACTGCAACCAGGAAGGCTTGTTCATGCTTCCCGCGCGAGCCGTTTTCAAAAAGGCGTTGTTTTGGCGTAGTTTCCCTCCTCTATCTGCCATTTCTGAGCCGAGCGCGATCTAACACATCCCCTCCAATATTGTATCATCTACTGACCATTGAGTTTAGGGAGCGCCGGTATTGTTGAAATGAAGAAGCCGTTCACTTTCGCAAACAGGCTGTTGGTCACGGCAACATTATAAGCATTACGCCAGTCCTGAAAGGTCTGTACTTTGATATTGAAGCCGGGAATCAGCTGCGATCCTGTCGTTATCGCATCCTGCACATTATGTAAGAAACTGCCGATGAGCAGCAAGACGATCAGCCACAAAAGCCAGGCTTCCACGAAACCGACCAGTCCGCCGATTAGAACGTCGCCCAGGCCAACCAGGGGGATCGCGCGTATCACGCCGCGCAGCATGGTGCCGAGTATGTGTATGATGAGCACCGCACCGAAAAACAGTATGATATAGGCGATAATGGGCGAGATTGAGAGGCCATTCGAGGCCAGGAAGAGCGTAAATGGTTTGCCGAAGTAGATCGCTACGCCAAGCGCGACGGGGATACTAAGCAGGTTCACTATACTGAAGATCGCGCCGTTGCGAATACCATTAAAGACGAGCAGTGCGATAGTGATAAGAAAAAGCAGGTCAATCCAGTTAAAAGGCCCAATCATCTATGATTTCCTCCAGGCAACCAGCATTTTTATAGAGTTATACAGATGAGCATTATACAGCATGGTAACCTATATGCATAGACGTTATGGCGAGGAATGTTGTAACATGATTCCAGGGCTACTGTAAGGGCTTCGTGGCGCGCATCATAGCCACTGCTTTTTCTCTTCCTTTGACATATTGCTTTTCTGGATGGCTTCTGCGAATGATTGCTTCTGTGGAGCTTGCTGGCTCTCGCGCGCGGCCTGGGACGTTTGCCGCCGGTTGATGGTGATTACAGGCTGGCTATTGAGCAGCATGTTGCCAAATTGTTCCGCGCTGACATGGAAGAACTGCGCCAGCCGGCCAAGCTGGCGTTCGCTCAAGCTGACAACATCGATCACGCCGTCCTCGAACTTCTTCCATACATCCGCGCTCAGGCGCAGTCCGCGCGCGGCCTGTACTAACGTTAGCCCCTGGCGCGCGCGCAGCGAGCGCAGGTCGGCTGCGGCGAGCGGGCTGTTGAAAACGCGCTCCAGGGCTACCTGTAAAGCGTGTTGTGTGGTCGGCGCAGTGCTCTCTACCTCCGCTCCCGTCGATGCGATTATACGATAAGCGGCGATAAAATCGATCAGGGCATCCTGCGCATCGGGATGGTCGCGCAGCAGCGCGAACTGCGCCGCTCTGTCTCCGGCTTCCTCGGCAGCCATCCAGGCCATTTTCAGTTGTTGTAATTGTAATTCGTTGGTATTCATACTACTTTTTCCTCCGCCATTATTGCTGTATTGCTTTCTGCCTGCTAGATGTCTGTTCGTCACTCAGGCGCACCTGCAAAACGCTGCGCGCCTTCTCGAAACGCAGTCGAATCGTGCGCTCGTTGCGTCCGCAGATAATGGCAATCTCGTCCCATTTGTATCCCTCGAAAACACGCAGGACCATGATTTTACGATCCAGCGGGTCATCCAGCATAGTCAGGATGCGCTTGCTTTCCTCACGCGCGTGCAAATGCTCAAAGGCGTCTTGCGGGTCGGCCACATCGGCGGACGGCAGCAGCGCATCGCTGTCCAGCGGCGTGGGCTGCAATGGTTCCATAAGCGCGCGTGGCACATGGTGCGGTCGCCCCATGGGATGCCCCTGGTCATCGCGCTGGTAGAGCAGCCCTTCCTGGCGCAAGGTGCGCTTAAATTCATCGACGCACATGCAGCGCAGGTAATGGATAAAGTTTTGTGTGATAAATATCTCGTTGGGGTCCTTGGCCTCGCGCAGCAGGTGTTCCGCCATATTCGCGATGGCCTCATCGCGCAAGTCCGGCCGGTGGCTCAGCCCCCTGGCATGACGCTGGAATTCCAACGCGCTGCGTTCCAGCAGCACCTCGCATAGCATGCGCGACCCTTCCATATTCCCGCTGGCATCGCACTTGCGAATAGCCAGCACCAGTTCAATTTCGCTGATCTCGTAACGACCTTCCGGAGCGCGCCGCCGCAGCCGCTGCGGCAGCGTGGGGTCTTGTAGATCGATCATAACCTCCCCCATTGCAAATATAATTATCAGGGCGACCGGCAATCTTTGACTGACCCAGATTTCTCTTAAAATGGTTCCCGTAAGCCTATTCTTTTCACCGTACAACAAACGGTAATGCTCTTTGAGACAAGCATATCACGATTTGAATGAGGTGAGAAGGAGATATATGATGATTGCTTGTATATCTGTCGTTCTATTCACCAGTAGGCCATCGATCCAGAGTTGGGAGGTGGGTGACTGGATATCTCAGGTTTAGCAATTTCTAGCCGAATATATCAAGAGAGAAGTTCATATATCTATCATACTAGAGGTTGAAGAGAAGGAAATAAGACGTGCTTGAAGTTCTACCGAAAATTGCGAAGATGCAGGCGTCGTATGCGCTCGGCAAACCTCTTGCTCTTCCAATGAATATCACCATCAGTGTGAGCTATCGCTGTAATTCGCGTTGTAAAACATGCAATGTCTGGCAGCGTCCGAATGATGATTTTACAATTGAAGAGTACGAAAAGACATTCGAGTCTATTGGCAGGGATGCCTACTGGTTCACCTTTAGTGGTGGTGAGCCGACGCTGCGTAAAGACCTGCCGGAAATGGTGGCTGCCGCTTATCACTATTGTCATCCGGGCGTCATCAATATTCCGACCAACGGCATTCAGGATAAGATTATCCCTGAGCGTATCGAGCGCGTCCTGCAAGCGGCTCCTAACTCTGAGGTGATTATCAATCTTTCGCTGGACGGCATAGGCGTCAAACACGATATTGTGCGCGGCGTCAAAGGCAATTTCGAGCGTGCTATGCGCACCTATGCCGGGCTGAAAGCTCTCAAGGGGCGTTATAAAAATTTCACCCTGGGCGTGCATACAGTCATCTCAAACTTTAACGTTGACGAGTTCGAGAATATCTACGCATTTGTGCGCGATGAGCTGAAGCCTGACTCCTTCATCAGCGAAATCGCCGAAGAGCGCGTCGAACTGGACACCGTCGGCATGGGCATAACTCCGCCTATTGAGAAATACCAGCCTGTCATCGAACGCCTGCAAGAAGGTATCCGCAAAGCCGAGTTTGGCGACGTATCGCGCATTACGCCGCGCATCACCCAGTCGTTCCGCGATCGTTACTATGACATTGTGAAGCGCACGCTGGTCGAGAAGCGGCAGATCATCCCCTGCCTGGCGGGTATTGCGTCGGCGCAGATCGCCCCCAACGGCGATGTATGGACTTGCTGCATTCGCGCCGAATCGGTTGGCAACCTGCGCGAGCATAACTACGATTTCAAGTCCGTCTGGACGACCGCTAAAGCTGGCGAACTGCGCCGCAGTATCAAGGCAGGCGAGTGTTACTGTCCGCTGGCTAACGCTTCCTATACCAACATGTTGTGCCATGTTCCCACGCTGACGAGCGTTGCTATCGATGTAGCAAAAGGCACGATTGGGGCAACGCTTTCACCTGCAAATCGCGGCAAATCCGCGAAGCTGCGCGAACTGCCCGTCATCAACGCGACCGGCGAAGCGCTTATAGATAATAGAGCGAATAGCAACGACAAGGTGGCGAGCAAATAAGGGGGAAATAATTATGACCATCTGTCCGCAATGTGGAGCTGAAAACGAAGATGATATCAAGAATTGCAAATCGTGCCGCGTCAATATGTACTGGGCGTTCCAGCATTACGCGGAACTGGCCTCGCTGCGCGAAGCCAATCAACTGCCGCCGCGACCGCAGTCGACCTCGTTCCTGGTAGAGACGAGTAAGAAGATCGACGACGGCCCGACGGTTGACTGGCTGCGTTCGACCATCAAGAAATTCGGCTTTAAGGGCGCGGGGAAAAAGGTCTGTACCACTGCGGAGTAATTTTATGGGGTGATCGCGAATTATCCAGGGCGGGGCGCGGGGAGCTGGCCTGGGTGATGGACGCTTCATTCATGCCGCCGGCGTTGAACCATTGCGCAGCCAGCTTGATGCCGGTGCGCAGGTCCACCTGTGGTTCGAAGCCCAGTTCGCGCCGCGCCTTCTCGACGCTGTGTTTGTTATCGCTGCCAAACATCATTGCGCCAAGCCGGGTCACAACCGGTTTTGTGTGTGTCAGGGGCGCAACTACTTTCTCCGCGACGATGCTGCCGTAGTAGATCGGCACATAGGGGAGATGCAAGCTCGGGCGCGTGCCGCCGACCGCGTCCGCGATGGCGTCGAACATCTCTTGCTGCGTCAGCGGGCGATCATTGGAGATATTGTAGACGTTGCCGGGGGCATCCTTATGATAGGCGGCCAGCATGAAGCCTTGCACCACGTCGGTGACATAGCAGAATGGCAGGTGGTTGGCGCCGCGCCCAATAATTAGCCCTTTGCCATCCTTCACCTTCTGCGCCATGCGCCCGAAGTGCAGGCGGTCCCCAGGTCCGAAGAAAGTGCCGGGGCGCAGGATTACTGTTTCCAGGGGGCTATTGAGCATCAAGCGGCGTATTAAGCGGTCGCCTTCGGCTTTGGTGATGCTGTACGGATCGGGATCGGGACGCAGTGGATCATTTTCGGTCATGAAGCGACCATACCCCAGGCCGTATACCGTGTGCGAGCTGGTATGCACGTAGCGGCGTACACCTGCTTTTTGCGCCGCCCTGTACAGGTTTTCGGAGCCTTTGACGTTCACCAGGCGATAATCAGAAAGTGGCCGCCAGACGCCCATCATGCCCGCCAGGTGAAAAATAAGCTCGACATCTTTCACCGCGAGCGCCAGCGTGCTCGCATCGGTAATGTCTCCACGTACTACCTCAATCCCCTGCTTCACCAATTTATCAGCATTTTCAACAGGCAGCACCAGCGCGCGAATATCCTCTCCGCGCTGCTGCAATTGTTTAATCAGATGTCCTCCCAGCAAGCCGGTAGCGCCTGTAATAAGTACTCGCATGAATCATCCTTCCATGAGATAAGGTAATGGCTTATCCGGTTCGGTTCGTTGAAGAACAAAATATCCTTACATCTATTATCAAACGCGCGCGGGCTGGTGAATAGGGACTATCGGACCTGAAGTACCTGTCCAAACGGTTTAATTTGTCGGGCCT
>DATGGW010000255.1:0-7445 GCA_035308345.1 Ktedonobacteraceae bacterium
GAGCCGCGTGCTCAATGCCTATGTGGGCTACTTCAATCAGGCACGGCCGCACCAAGGGATTGAACAGCAAAGATCGGTTCCTTCCTCTCAGGAGGCAGGGAACAAGGTAATGGCTCTTGCGGTCATGGGCGGACTGCACCATGCCTATCAATGGGCAGCCTGAAACAGGACCATGTGTGCGAGCGTCCAGCTGGGGGACCAGGTCCATCTACTGATCTCGGCAGAGGCAAGTAAAGTGTGCTAAGATAGGAGGATGGGAGCACCAAGAAAAGCCGATTGGCGAGAAGAACGGCGCAAACGCGCCTGGCAACTGAAAGAAGTCGGCTGGCAGCAAAAGGACATCGCGACGGCGTTGGGCGTAAGTGAAGGAGCCGTCAGTCAATGGCTCAAACGAGGGCGAGAACAAGGAGTGGAGGCCCTCAACGCTCATCCGCCCAAAGGAATGACGCCGCGGCTAACCGCGGAACAGAAAGCACGGATCCCCGAACTGTTAGCCAAAGGAGCCGAAGCATACGGATTTCGTGGTGATGTCTGGACGGCAAGCCGAGTCGCCCAGGTCATCGCGCAAACCTTCGGAGTGCGTTATCATCGTGATCATGTTGGTCGACTCATGCGCGAAGCTGGCTGGAGCCGACAGAAGCCGATAGAGCGGGCCAGCCAGCGCAAGGAAGAAGCCATCAAGAAGTGGTCACACGAGCGCTGGCCTGCGCTTAAAAAAAAGCCGAGCAGGAGCAAGCCACGATTGTCTGGGTAGACGAAGCCGGGTTTTATCTATTGCCGATGGCCGTGCGGACCTGGGCGCCTCGTGGGCAGACGCCAGTCCTACGGGTCAAGTTGACGCGCGACCACCTTTCGGCGATCAGCGGGATCACTCTCGACGGGCGCTTGTTCATGCAAGTCCGCCGCGCTTCCTACGATGCGGTCGCTGTCGTGGCGTTTCTGCGGGTGCTGTTGCGCAAGATCCGTGGGAAAATCCTGCTGATCTGGGACGGTTCGCCGATCCATCGTGCACAAGAGATCAAGGACTTTCTCAAGCGAGGGGCTGCGAAACGGCTGCAGTTAGAGCAATTGCCGGGGTATGCACCCGATCTCAATCCAGATGAAGGGATCTGGAATTATCTCAAGCGAGTGGAGTTGGGCAATGTCTGTTGTACTGATCTCGATGAGTTGTCTACCCAGCTTATTCGAGCCCGAGAACGGCTGCGACACAAGCGAGAGATCATCAAAAGTTGTTCACGACAATGTGGCTACTTGCTTTAGTTGCTTAGCACGAGATCAGTAAAAGATGTTGCAACTCCATTTATCGGTTTAGTTTTTTATCGCGAGATCGGCAATTTCTGTTGCCCTAAGATGGAATGTCTACGCTCAATGTCTTGGCTTTGCTGTGAGCCTCCCATTGTCATACCATAGCAACCCGTTTTGTAGACAAGTATCTAATACCGCCTGCGGGAAAGAAGAAGGATCCCCCAATCCATACCTCGCAATTTCATGTTCCTCGCAATACCCCTTATAAATTTTGTTAATCCTGTTGAGCCGCTTATTCCATTCACTTAAAAACGGGTCATTCATGATCTCCTGTTGCCTTTCAGGGGATAGCTCTATACCCAATTTGCCCATTTGCGCTGATAGCACTTCTTCCATTATCTCTTCCTATTCTGCCATGCCCGGTTCATCTGAATTGCATGGTTAACGTTCTTAACCGTACTGTACGTGGAGCTTCAAAGCTAAGGACGATGCTCAGGCCGCTTGGCCCCTTTACAATCATTTACGCGAAAAGGAGAAAAAAGTTTCAATTTCACCGGCGCAAAAGACGCCGGGATGACGTTCAGCAGACGCAAAATAGACGCTGAAATGACATCCAGGCAGACACCAGGAAGACGAGATGATAGATGCTGCCATGGTATCTTCTTACCAGTGCCTGATAAGGCCTGGCCAAATTGAACAGGACCTATGAGAGGCGAGGACGAGTATGGAAACGTTGGAGTCAACTTCCCAATCGTTTATCGTCAAAGTTTGGATCGAAGATGGCCCTGAAGCAAGCTACCCTGGTGTCTGGCACGGTCACGTCACCCACGTGCCTAGTGGGGAACGATATTACGTGAAAAATCTGGACGAACTCCCGGACCTCATCGCTCCATATCTTGAAGCGATGGGGGTAAAACTCGGAATGCGTTGGCGATTGCGGCGTTGGTTGAAGCGCTTGAAGTGGCGAGTTTGAGTACTCAGGCCATCGAACACAATGAAGAAAAGAGCGCCGGCCTCCCATCGCTGGCAAAAACGAGGAGATTGTAGACACTGGAGAGCGAGCGTCAGGGTGTATGCCTTCGCGAGGCATTCGGCGAGAAAAAGGAGGTGAGCTGAAACTACACTTTAAATGAAACTTCTTCCAGGTATTTATGTACCTGGGAGTAGACAAACGCAGTTCGAATTCGCTTCACCACAAGGAGAAAGAACATGTTAGAGCCCGAAGCGCATGGAAATCCCGCACCCGGTTCCAACCCCCTCATCACGCTAGACTTTGATACGGCCATAGCCGGTAGTCAGGGTATAGAGGTCACCGATGCTGACTTATTCCCCTCGCCCCTGATTATCGCTGCAGGTCAGAGCTTCAACGTGGCGACGGAGTTCATCCTGGCCGGGATCTGGTCAACAAGCTGGTTCCATACCCACCACATACAGTTCGACATCAATTACTACGCCGAGCCTATGACCGGTGGCGGCCCCAATGAACATTTGGGAACCATAGTGATGTTCACCGACAATGTCGCAGCAGTTGTACATGTAGTCCCGCCGAGCGTTTCATATAACGTACCTCTTACAAGAGTCGCCGTAGCGAAAAATCCATTAAGTCCCGGGCTTTACAGGCTGACTGCGACAGCGAGCTTCAGCAGCGCTCCCTGCCCCTGGCCTTTAAACGCCTACATTACCGGCCCCGTCCTCGAGGTCTACTAGATCTCGAAGCCTGGCGGCCAGAGCCAATCAGTCAAGAGAGGAGCGGGATACACTCGCCCACCTTGCCGGCGCGGCAAACGCGCCGGCAAGGTGAAACTACCAGGTTCGAGAGACCCTGGTTTCCTTAAACAACTGATTCTTTTTGTTTTATCCACACAGCGAGGTTCATTATGGTAAAGAAGCGATCCGATACTTCAAGACCTGTGGATCCACCGGAGTCTGATAACTTCAAGCTTATTAATGGCATCGGTCCGGCCGTAGAGCACCGCCTGCATGGCGTCGGTATCCGCAGGTATGCCCAGCTTGCAGCTCTATCGCCGGCAGATATAGCAGCATCGGTCTCAGGCCTCGCTGGTTTGACTGCCGAGCGGATCACCCGGCAAGATTGGATCGGCCAGGCGCGCAAGCTGGCAGCGAGATCGGCATCCACCGAACGAGAGTCCAGTGATGTGATACCTGTAGAACCTCAACGCACTGCTACGTTTTCGCTCGAATTCTCACTCAACGAGGACAATACCGTGCGCCGTTCCCGTATCAGCCACCTTCAGAGCGGGTTTGAAGAAACCTGGGATGGCTGGCAGGATGCACAACTCATAGGATTCCTGGTGCAGCATGCCGGGCTAGTGCTGCCCTCAAGCGAGAGGCCCATAGCTCGCACCCCCGTTCAAAGTGAGCCTTCTGCCGCTGTTGATTCTAAGGTTGAATCTCATTTATCAACTGCTGAGGAAGCCGAGGTTAGCCCCCCCAAAGTCACGCCGCCAAGATTGTTTGGAGTCTTACACCTTAGTGATTTAGGAATAATGGCTGCTGATAGTCAAGAGCCACAGCATTTTATTCCCCAGGGCCAGCCATTCAATGTACGTCTAACACTCGACCTCGCTGATATCACGGTTCCCAGCGATGAACAACTCAGTTACAAGGCAACCATCTACAGCAAGAGACTGGATGGGCGCCCTCCCCTGACAATAGGCGAAGAAAGCGGCATCGTCACTCTTACTGACAGGGTGACACTTAATGTAAAGGGGAAGGCACTTTCAAGAGGCGCCCATCGAGTGCACGCTGTGGCGACTCTCCAGCCGGTAACGAAAGGACCCACAGCGGCGAACCCGGGCACCACGGCCGCAATCGATGGCGACCTGCTCGTGATCTTCTAGACCATCATCAGAAAACTCACCTTACCTAATAGTCGGCGCTCACCGACTCCACTCGTATTACACTTTACTTGTCCTTGCCGAGATCAGTAAATGCTTCCAAGATGATTATGCGGCCTGAGCCAGAGGCAGAGGAGCATCTTGATCCTTGTCTGGGGCAAAGGGACTGCCGATATGGCGAAGGACCTCTGCGGGAGTCTGGGCCAGCGCATGAAAATGCTGTTCCACATCCGTGAGAAGCAGCTCAAACGTGCGACGGTGATTATGGGTCACGACCCGTCGCGAGACACGCCAGAGCCATTCAATGCGGTTGGCGTCGGGATCATAGGCAAGCGTATACACCAGGTATAAGTGCTCCTGGAACTCGGTGAGCATGCTGCGTACGAGCAGGGAGCCAGCCGCAG
Source organism: Ktedonobacteraceae bacterium (assembly GCA_035308345.1). Classification (GTDB taxonomy): domain Bacteria; phylum Chloroflexota; class Ktedonobacteria; order Ktedonobacterales; family Ktedonobacteraceae; genus CF-113. The sequence goes on from DATGGW010000255.1 coordinate 4,508, forward strand.
TGTGGGTTTTGAGATTATCGACGATCACGATGGCCACCCGTCCCCGCTGCTTAGAACGAGCCACGGCAGCACGCACTTGCTCACAGAATACATCGGCAGTGCGTCCCAGAGCGACCCTCCCATCAAACCAGCCATCACGCCAGTCGACCAGACCAAAGCCATAGACCTTGCGATTATCCCCAGGCGCTTCCACCAGGCGTTGCCCACGTCGACCCTTGCGAGACCAGACGCGCGTCAGCGTCGGGTGAAAGGCCACCTGTATCTCATCTTGCAGATAGAGATCAGCGCGTGGCACAAGTGCGAGCAACGCTGGCAGGTCGGCGGGAAGCTGACTCCACAGATCAGCCTCGACCAGGTCATGAACGGGTAGAGGTTCGGGTGTTGTGGCACCGGCTAACAGCACCTCTACCCGCAGGCGTTTCCCACGTAGTCGGCCTTCTCCTCAGCCTTGTGCCTCAGTGTCCAGATGGGGCGCTTGCAGACGTAGCCATGGGCATGTAAGTACATGCGCACTGTTTCCTCGGTCACCTGTATCCCTGTCTGCTGGCCCAAGTACGCAGCGAGCGACGCGGTCGTCCAGTTGGCCGTGTCCTGTCCGACCTCATGCGGATCCACTTCAATGACGCGCAGCAATTCGGCTTCCCATGCTGCCGTGATCCGTCGCTGCCGACCGGGCTGAGTGCGCCGAGGTACCGCGTTCAGTCCTCCGGCTACGAAACGGTGAAGCACACGAGCTACCGTGTCCTCACTCCGCAGCACGATGCGAGCAATCTGAGGCACTGTATACTCTTGCTGGGCCAGCAGAACCATCTGATAGCGTGTCCGGCTTTCCGCATTGGATGTTTCTTCATACCGCTGACGCAGCTCGGCAACGGTTGCTGCGTCCAATTCCGGTAATGTGAGTGGGGCTGTCATCATTCCCTTCCTTCTCTTCAATCATCTGCTCACTTTTCCCCATTTTACCATTACCCCGCCAAATTAACTTGGAAGCATTTAGCTCGTAGCGTCATGCCTGAAGAGGTCAGTGGCAGACCTCACATGCAGCCTTTGTATGCCTTCCCTGATGGTTTGCTGTCCATACGCCTGAGTTTTCTCTGCTGAACGAGAACAATTCTCCTCCTGGATCGATGGTCCAGTCTCAACTGACGGAGCGAAAGAGGATGGCAATGACAGCTCAAAGGGCTTTTTTCTCGAACGGATGTCCCAAGTGGCCATTACAACAGTAAGCCGAGAATTTAAGCACGCCAGAGACAACACCGAACAATCAAAAACCAGTGGTCGAGAGTTCAAATCTTCCAGACTCAAAAAGCCCTGACAATTGCCAGCAGAACGCTTGACGCCCCTCACCTCATCCAGGTACAATGACTATGCTTCGCGTTGAGCAGTGGCAGTTAATCCGTTACGCATCTTCTGCTACACTATTTTACCTGTGGGGAATGAGCGATGGTTGATCGTGCTGGTGAGCGCTTTGCCGATTACCGCCTGGTGCGCCGCCTGGGGGGAGGCACCTTCGGCGATGTGTATTTGAGTGAACACCTCAATGACCAGACTCCGGCGGCTATCAAAATCCTGCAAGCCCGTCTCGTCAACAACGAAGACCTCAAAGACTTTATCAACGAGGTTAGTATACTCTTTCGCTTGCAGCATCCCAATATCGTGCCGCTTAAGAATTTCGGTATTGAGCACGATGTCGCGTTTCTCGTCATGGATTATGCCGCTGGTGGCACGCTGCGCCAGCCCAGGGGCCAGCGCCTGCCCCTCGACGTCGTCGTGTCCTACACCGGCCAGATTGCTGCCGCCTTGCAGTACGCCCACGACCGCAAACTGATCCACCGCGACGTCAAACCGGATAATCTCCTGCTGGGTTCCACCAACCAGGTCTGGCTGAGCGATTTCGGCATCGCCTCCATCGCCCACAGCAGCCGTTCCCTGAATACCCAGGAGGGGGCCGGGACCATCGCGTACATGGCCCCCGAACAAATCATGGGCAAGCCGCGCCCGGCCAGCGACCAGTACGCGCTGGGCATCATCGTCTACGAGTGGCTCAGCGGCCAGCGCCCCTTTACCGGCACTTCCACCGAGGTCGCCATCCAACATACCCAGGCTCCTCCGCCATCCTTGCGCGAGAAGGTCCCCACTCTCTCACCAGCCGTCGAGGAAGTCGTCATGACCGCCCTCGCCAAGGAGCCACACCAGCGTTTCGCCAGCGTCCAGGCCTTTGCCAGGGCGTTAGAGCAGGCCAGCCAGCCTGAAGCGCCGGTGCTTCCGCCCATTTCAAATAGGGTAACTCCCGTTTTGCAAGAACAACCTGCCTCACCGTCACCTGCTAGGTCTACAATAGAACTCGTTTCACACAGTCCAACAGAGCCTGTCGTCCCGCAGACAGACCCACCTTTCCCGCAGAAGGAGCTGACCAGCACACCGCCAATCTTAGGAACAACCTCTGCACCGGCCAATTTGCTAGGCAGAGTACCTGCAAAGAGAAATAGAACATTGATACTTGCAATACTCTTGCTTCTAGTCACAGCAAGCTCAGTTATCGTCTACTTTCCAATCGCTGCCCACAATGCCGCAGAACAGCAAGCTACCGCTACCGCTGGGGCTACATTCACGTATAATGAGGCTGTTGCAGCTTCTGGCATCATGTTTGGCTTCAATGCGCAGCGCACAGGCTATAACCCCTACGAGAAAGTCATTGATCCACACAATGTGTCAGATCTGGTCCAGGATTGGACATCTGCGACGGGAAATTTCGTCTTCTCCTCGCCTGCAGTGGCCAATGGCGTTGTCTACGTTGGCTCAAATGACCATAAGCTGTATGCCTTCACTGCTGCCGGCTGCGGACACGCTACCTGTACTCCGCTCTGGACGGCTACTACGGGGGGCGTCATCGAATCCTCGCCTGCGGTGGTTAATGGCGTTGTCTACGTTGGCTCAA
>DATGGW010000256.1:0-2110 GCA_035308345.1 Ktedonobacteraceae bacterium
ACCAGGGCATGGCCGCCTTCGTGATAGGCGATAATGCGCCGCTCGCGCTCATTCATCACGATGGGACGCAGCGCGCCAAGCTGCACTCGCGCCAGCGCATCCTCGAAGCAAGCGTGATCCACACACTCCAGGTCGCGCCTGGCCGCGCACAAAGCAGCTTCGTTCACCAGGTTCGCCAGGTCTGCTCCACTCATCCCCGTCGTGAGGCGAGCCAGGCGTTCCAGGCTGACCTCTTCATGCAGGGGCGTCTTGCGAGTATGCACGCGCAGGATGGCTTCGCGGCCAACGCGGTCGGGCAGCGAGACCGTGACATGGCGATCAAAACGCCCCGGTCGCAGCAGTGCCTTATCCAGGATATCGATGCGGTTGGTAGCCGCCAGCACGACCACTGCCTGCCGGTTATTGAAGCCGTCGAGTTCGACCAGCAACTGGTTGAGCGTCTGGTCGCGTTCGTCATTACCCATCACTTTGGTGGCGCGTTTGCGGCCTACCGCATCGATCTCGTCAATAAAAACGACGCAGGGCGCCGATTGCCGAGCCTTGCTGAAGAGGTCGCGCACGCGACTCGCGCCGACGCCTACGAACATTTCCACAAACTCGGATGCGCTCATACTGAAGAAAGGCACACCCGCCTCGCCGGCGACAGCCTTTGCCAGCAGGGTTTTACCCGTTCCAGGAGGGCCGACCAGCAGCGCCCCGCGCGGAATCTTCGCGCCTAGTCGCTCATAGCGTTCGGGGCTGCGCAAGAACTGCACGATCTCCTCAAGCTCTTCACGCACCTCATCGATACCGGCCACGTCCTCAAAGGTCACAGGCGGCTCGAGACTTTTGCGCGCGGGCACAGTGGCTCCTGTTCTTCTCGTATCCATTATCGAGGTGACATCTGCTTTTCTCGCGCCATCAGGCTTATACGCAGCGGACTTCCTCTCGACAGAATTTTTCTGCCCCGCGTTCTCACTGCCGTTCTCGAAGAGACGCGCCTTGCTTTTCCCCATCTGTTTGAATCGCTCATCTAAGCCGCGCGGGCTGGGCCTCTGTCTATGTGGATTAAGCATGAACGCAAGAATGAACACCAGTAAGATAAAAGGTGCAATCCGCCACAGTATCGACAACCAGAGCGGCGTCTGAGCCGTAGGGAGAGTGTTCACCTGCACGTGGTTTATCACCATCAACTGCACGAGCGCCGCGTCTCCCGTGGCAGGAATTGTGGCATACACCAGCCGCGCCGGATCAATCGAGGACGCCTGGGTAGTATTAGCCCATGTTGCGCTCGCGCCTAAGTAGCGCGTAAACGCCACAATATCCTGCGCGCGTTGATTCGGCGTTACTGTAGGTTGCACTCCGGTCGCATTCTGCGCAAGCGGCTTTGCCAGCAGGCCGTTAAGTTCATTCCCGTGAATTGACACGGCCAGCATATTGCCGCCATTGACCTGCGCCAGAAACGAACTATAGTCGATGACCGTTTCCCCACTCGGAGCAGCGCTCGTGACCGGTCCTGGAAATTGACTGAATACCCCGAAAAGCAATATCACCAGCGTAATTAACAGCCCGCCGGCCAGAAGGACTTGTATATGTGTTCTCAAGTTCTTTGTGAATGTTCGTCCAGACTTCACAACTGTCTTTTGTCGCCGCCCATCTCCTGATGAATGGTCGCGACCGCCCTTACCGTCCATGTATTCACCTCATTTATGTAATAGTCTCGCTATTTACATTCTACAGAACAAGCAATATTCTCCTCTGCCGATTTTGGCAAGACGAACTACATGCGTTCTCGCAGGAGAATCCTTCTTTTGGGCCTGTGATAATGCACAGGAAAGAGGGCAGAATACAATCAATAGATTAGAAAAAAGGCGCTACTTACATGGACATCAATGCATGACTTTCAGATTGTACAGCTAACCATCTGGAAAGAGAAGGCGTTTCAGTACTTTCTTCTCATTTAAAGTCATGTATCATTATGTTTCAATGTAGTCTTTAATATTACTACGTATAAATTCGTTCTTTCGTTACACTCACCCGGGCTGACTCAAAACAGGCGCTCCCACTTGCAATGAGCCCGCGCAGATACTTATGTCATGTCATCTCTCCTTTGTAAAACTACTGCTGCTTA
>DATGGW010000257.1:0-23260 GCA_035308345.1 Ktedonobacteraceae bacterium
CGCGATTGCCTGCTGGTCGTTCATCGGCCTTGTCGCGATGCGCCGGATCTCCATTACCCTCGACCAGATTTGCTCGTTGCGCTCCTCGTCGATTGAGTCAGCGGCGAGCGCCTCTTGATGCGCTGTTTCATCTTCCAGCGCGGTAAGATCGCCGGAGCGCGAAAGAGAGAGTACTTTCAATGATGAGGGCTGATGCCTGCGCGAGCTCTGCCGGTCTTTCTGGCGGCCAAGCTGAGCCGTGACTTTATTCAGTACGATGTCGAGCGCCATATTCGCATTAACGGCGCTGACTTCGCTCCGAATAGGGTGTGTATTATTGGAGAGCGAGAGTTGTACGGAGTACCGGTCTCTCGCGCTGCGGGTCTGTTCTTCCGCAACGGTTACCTCTATGCGGGCATCCTCATTCACCAGGCGAGAAAGTCGTTGTACTTTGCGTTCGATATATTGACGCAAACGGGGTGAGACATCCATCTGTTTCCCTTTGATAATGATTTGCATGCTTTGCCTTTTCTTTCCAATTCAACAACATGACAAAACCAGTAGAACGTGAGGTTCCGACGCCGGGATAGTAGGAGTGCTATACCACTCATTATACCACCATTTAGAAGGGATAGGAGAAGAGGTGCATATGAAAATCCTGTATACAAATCTGATGCATGCCAATGGCGTCTATTGTTTCATAATGAATATTTTGTAATATACTTGCTAGTAATATTCATACAATGTTCACGTTTTGATGGTATAATGTGTGTGACAAATTCAGATAAACGTTGCTATTATACAGTGGAAGGGCTAGAGGAATATGACTCAATTACCCAATGACCAGCATATCACCTATCAATTGCAGTTTCGCAAGTGCGGCAAAACATCATGCAGCACCTGCCGCGAGGGTCAGGGGCATGGTCCCTACTGGTATGCCTACTGGCGCGAGGGTTCACGTTTGCGATCTGGCTATATAGGGAAAATATCACCTCAAGAGGCCGTCTACGCACAGGTGGCGGTCAGCCACTGACCATCACAATCACAATTATCAGGGAGACCGCGAGGATCGCCCCTACCATATATGATGTGAAATGCCTTCGAAAGCCGTTTCGCGTATGGTAGGGGCGATCCTCGCGGTCGCCCTGGCATAAGGCATAACCTGTGGTAAAATGTGATGGATCACTGTGTCTTATCGATGCAGGTTTTTGCTTAAAATACTTCTCTGGAGACTGGAGAACGAAACAGGATGAAATGTCCATTCTGTGGAGGCACCGAGTCGCGTGTAAAGGATTCGCGCGATGTCGGTGATGCCATTCACCGCCGCCGTGAATGCGAACAATGTAAGGGTCGCTTCAGCACTTACGAACGAGTTGAGAAGTCGCAATTAATGGTCATTAAACGTGACCAGCGCCGGGAGCCGTTCGACCGCCAAAAACTCTTCATCGGCATCAGTAAAGCCTTAGAGAAACGCCCCCTATCGGTAAATGAGATCGAAAACGCTATTGAAGAAATCGAGCAGGAAGTCTACACCCAGGGGAAACAGGAAGTTCCCAGTAATGTAATAGGCGAACTTGTGATGGATCACTTGCGCAAGATGGACAAGATCGCCTATATCCGCTTTGCCAGCGTCTATCGCTCCTTTGGTGATGTAGAAACCATGTTTGAGGAAATACAGAATCTGCTGAGCCGCGAGAAAGGGGAGTAGAGCGCGAAAATCAACCAGGGCAATAGGAAGTAAAACACGGCGACGAAAATCAACCAGGGCAATAGGAAGACGAAAATCAACCAGGGCGACCGCAAGAGTCGCCCCTACATACACGACGATATGAAATGGCTTTAATTATCGCTCTTACTTTCGAGTTTGCGCAGCCGTTTGCTGAGAACTGCTAAGAGTTTCAATGCGATTTCTGGATGGTTGCGGACAGTCGTGCGAAATTCCCAGATAGGCAACAGGAGAGCAGTGACATCCTCGAGGGCGGTAACGGTAGCCGAACGAGGTAAGTCATCCAGCAAAGCCATTTCACCAATCACGCTGCCGGGACCAAAAGTGCCCACCTCAAACTCCGCCCGATCAGGATTGTTTGCCAATGTGATTTTACCATGCCCGCTGGTGATCACATATAACCCGACACCAGAATCGCCCTGTTTGATTAACGTGGAGCCTGCGCTGTACTTGCGTTCCTGGCAACTGCCAGCGAGAACCTGGAGGTCCTTCTTATCCAGGCTGGAAAAGAGTTCAACGCGCGCCAGGGTGTCTTCATGCATGAGGTAACTCCTTTGCACCAAATATGACGTTATTGGATCAGAACATGATGCCGTTTTGTGTCTAGAGATTATCTTACCACATACATTCTGTCAAGCCTGATATCTCCCGCTTTGACTTTCTTCTGACAACGAACTACAATAAACGCAAAGAGAGACACAAAAACTCAAAATCGCGTCATTACGTATGGAGGCATGGCGCGATTAAAGGATAATATCGACATGGCAGCACAGGACGTTAAAACGGCGGAGAAGCGTTTTCAGGATGGCATTGAGGCATTCCAGGATGGCAAGCTGGATTTCGCAATCGAGGCTTTCAACGATGCGGAAGTACGTTTCAGGCTAGCCGGTGATTTCAAACGCGCCGGAGATAGCCGCGCATTGATGGCTGATGCGCAGCGTCAAAATAATATGCTGGAGCAAGCGTCCAACAGCTATCAGAGAGCGATGAAGTTATACCATCAGGCGAACCGTCCGTTGAATGAGGCGGGGGCGGCGCTTTCGCTGGGCCATGTGGAGCGGCAACAGGCACGCCTGGATGATGCACAGGAAGCTTATCAGAATGCCTGGAATCTCTATGTGACGCTAGATCATGCCCAGGGGCTGGGCAACGTCGCGCTGGCATCGGGACATATCGAAATGCAGCGCGGGCGCATGGAAGCGGCGACAGAACATTATCAGAGAGCTGCATCCTATTACACCGTCGCGCATGATAGCACCAACGAGGCCGACGCGCGCCGCAGCCTGGCGGATGTGCAGCGACTGGCAGGGCGCTTTGAGGATGCGATTGCTGAATACCAACACGTATTGGATGTCTATCGCGCCAGCAAGGATACATTTGGGGTTGCGGACACGATGCTCGGACTGGGGAGAGTCTATCTCGATCAACTGCGCCTCGATGAGGCCGCCGATGCCTGTGTGGAGGCGATCGAGGTAGCGCGTGCCATAGAATACGAGCTTGGCGAGGCCGATGGTAATCTTGGACTGGCTGAAATGTCCCTGCTGCGCAATCAAGTTGAACAGGCGCTGACAAGCGCGCAAGTGGCGCAACAAAAGTATACCGCTATGCGTAATGCATTAGGGACGGCTCACGCTAACCAGTTGCTAGGAGAAATCAACCTGCGCCGGGGCCAGCTTTCCTATGCCAGCGGTATGTTGGAACGTTCGCTGCGTACCTATAAAGCTATCTCCTATCGTATCGGGCAGGCTGAAGCTGCGGCAGCGCTTGGTGAAGCCCAATTGCAGCGCGGCTTGCTGTCAAGCAGTCTTAAGAGTTTTGAAGAGGCGCATAAACTGGCGCAGACACTCCACAACTCCCACATCGAGTGCGTTGCGTTGCGTGGGCTGGGCGATACGTATTGCCGGCAGGGGCGCACATCACAGGCGGAAGACGCTTATCGAGAAGCGCAGCAACTGGCCGCTGCACTGGTATCACCGGGAAAAGCGCGCGAGCTGGCAAACGTGGCGATACGCCGGGCGCGCCTGGCGATATTCAATGGACGATTGGATGAGGCATTCAGGCAAGTAGACGAGGCAAAGCGCGTCCTGGCGGAAATCGAGCCGCCGTCGCAAGCCCAACCGATGGCCTCACTTGTTCAAGGTCAATTGTGGCTCACGCTGGGTGATTTCGTCCAGGCCGAGGCGCATTTCAAGGAAGCGCACAGCCAGGCCGAGGCGCAGCAAGAACCTTTGCTATCAGCGGAGAGCCTGCTTGGATTAGCGCAAATTCGCCTGTCGCACAGTGAACTGGAAGCAGCAGCAAACACGTTCCTCGCGGCCGGACGCCAGTTCCAGATGTCAGAAAGCGCCAGTGGAGAAGGGCAGGCCATGCTTGGAGTCGCGCAAACTTTGATCGGACAGCAAGCATGGGAGCAGGCCAGAGAACGGTGCGAAGGAGCGTTGACGCGCTTCCAGCAAAGCGACGACCAGGTAGGGCAGGCTGACGCGCAGTTTGCATTGGGACTGGCGCGGCGCGGCACCGGCGAGGCTGAGGAGGCGGCCAGCCATTTTGAACAGGCATTGGCGCTGTACATGCAGCAACAACAGCCGCTGGGCGAGTCAGATGCGCATTACGAGCTTGCTGGCATCTACGCGGAGCAGAGCAACCTGGAACAGGCGCGCCGCGAGTTGGCGAGCGCGCTTGCGCCGGTAATACGCGTAATGAATACACTGCGCGAACCAGAGCAATTGCGCATATTCTTACAACAATATGCTGAGCTCTATGCGCAAACCGCCATTACCGAAATGCTGCTTAATCAGGACGAGCAGGCAAGACAAACGCTGGCTTCTTTTGCGCGTATGGGCGGCTCTTCTGCTGTAAAAAACTATATAAAAGCACATGAAACTCAGATACCTGTCGCCGGTGAAGACTTAGCCGAAACAGAGGTGGTAGCAAACAAAGACCTGGTGAAGCGATTGAGACAACTACGTGATACTCTATAGAAGGGCGCGATTATGTACATATTGAATGAAATAATCGCTACGGCAGAGAGGATTCGTCATGACGATACGTTTCTTACGCGGTGATCCACAGGCTCCCAAGGGGCATGCCATTTTTATCGCGCGCAGTACCAGCAACTCGCGTTCGGTGCTTGCAACTTACTGTGTTGTTCCCCCGACTCCATTGTCGCTCGCGAAATACCTTCCCTCATTTCTGGCTTCACAGTTGTCACCGGAGGATTTACAGGACGCGACCAATGTGCCTGTAATGCCGATCCCGCCTATGCTGGAAGAGGGAAGCACGCTGGAACAGTTGGAGATACTAGCGGAACGGCGCGACGATGACATGGTTGATCTCGGCTCTATCAATCCCAGGGATGAGGGTGCGCGCATGCAAATGGTGGCCCAGGGCTGCCAGGAGTACGGGCAGTTTTATGTTAGCTATGCCTCGACCTTTGCAAAGTTAGGCGCCATTGAGCCAGCGGAAGTTGAGGCCGTACCACTGGATGATCTGGATGCAGAAGAGTTGCTGCTCCAGACCATGAACGATCGCCAGCGTCTGGCGGAGTTGAGTAAGCTGGTGGGAGTGGCGCGTTATGCCATCGAAGGGAATGATGCCAATCTGCTGCAGGAGACTCGCAAACGCATGACGCACATTGCCAGGCTCATGCCCGAAAAATACCGCAGCGCGGAGTTGATAGATGCCGCAATAGAAACAGGCGAGCGCGGCTCGCGTCTTGCGCAATTGTACCTCGAACGGGGATACAAACTGCTCGATGAGGAATACGCGGACATTCCCAATATTGAGCGTACTATTCGAGAATTACAAAATTAGTTGCATCCACCCACATGGGGTGGATAGAGGGTTGAAACGATATGCCAACTGTAGGAATGAATACGGATATTACTCCACTTGTGAACGCGTTAGTTGCAGGCAATAGAGACCAGATGACGGGTATCGCGCGCGAGTTGGTTGCAGGAGGGGCGGGAGCCAGCGAGTTGATCGGGCGCATCGGCATAGTGGCCGCGCAGGGGGATAGCGAGGGCCACGTTATATTGGCACTTGCTGCTGCCAGCATGATGTCGCGCTGGTTTGTCTCCCTGCAACACCTGCTCGGCGAAGATCCCATGGATCACCGTCGCGAACTTCCACTGTTAATACAGGCAGCCGCTGCAGCCATTCCAGCTGTGCAGGCGGCCCAGGGACAGCAGGTCAGCTATCCAGAGCCACTCTTCCCCAGTGATTTACCGGAGGGACAAACGGTCGGCTCGAAGATGCACGAAGCTGTCTTTAAGAATGATGCGCACACGGTAGAGCGTTTGCTATTTGGTCTCTATGGCACAGGCGCAGATTATCGCACGCTGTGCATCCGCCTCTACGACGCTGTTTCCACCACCTTTCAGCAAGCAGGACACCCGTTCATGTTTGCGGTGCGAGGTTTCCAGCTGCTCGATGCTGTTGAGTGGAGTACGCGCACGCCGAACATACTTCACTGGCTCGCGCCGCATGTTCCGGTGCAAACGGCAGAGCCGGTCTGGGTTGAGACAGTGCGCAGCTTCCTCGCAGAACCATCGCACAGCCTGGCTAGCTACCGCACGCGCCTGGCCGCGCCGAAAGAGGAAAACGCGCTGCCACTGCGCCGCCTGATTCTCAGCGATGCCTCTATGCCGCAGATCTGCCAGGGCGTGTTCGACGCGCTCATGAAAAATGGGGCTTCTTCACGCGGTATTGGCTCGGTGCTCGCGCTGACCGCGACCGATTTGGTACAGCGAGTAGGCGATGCTGATCGCAAGGCTTTTGTTGACACCGCGCATGGCCTGCTCTACACTGCCGCGACACGCCTCGCGCTGACCCAGGTGCAAGAAGTTGAGGCGCTGCCTTTGCTGTTTATGTCCGCCTGCTATCTGCATGCCCTCTATACTGAGCAGGCTGAACAGCCAGCGCAAGCGAGCGCTGCTCAGGCCAGCGCAACCCGCTCGAATATCCTGGGCGGCGGCTTGATTGCGCCAGCGCTGCTCGAAACACTCGGCGAACAATTGGAAGCGCAGGACCTCAATGGAGCGCTGGCGACTGCGCGCCGCTATATTCAGCTTGGACACGACTCGCGCGCCATGTTCGCCATCCTTGCGCTTGCTGCAGCGAAAGCGGATGCTGCCGCCGATCAGGGCCACACCTTGCAGATCACACAGGCGGCGGGCGAAGAATTTATGGCATGGCCTGCCGCGCTGCGCGACACCAATACCGATGGTTTGCTGCACGTGGCGCTGCGCGCCGTCGTTCGGCAATAAGATACATTCGCGAGGGACGAGGGCGACCACAAGGGTCCCTGCCCATCATCCCAACCAACCTCGTCCCTCGTATCCTGATGCAATTATTAGAGCTCTTCCATCGTCTATTATGCTGTAATTACCTACATTATGTTTTGGTTAATGCCTGGTGGGTAACTTTTGTGAAGGGAATCCTATGCACAAACGTATTTTTATGATGTGTATGCTGATGCTCTTATTGACCTCTTGCACTTTATTTGGGGGAAATGCTACTCCTCAAGAACCTAAAATTGTCAAAGCGCCTCCTTCTAAACAGGTGTTTATCGATCCTATGACGGGTATTTCGGATATCACCACCTTCGATCCAGCGCTGGCCTATGACGCGCAGTCGATCACTGCTATACAGATGGTGTTTACCGGGCTGGTGCAACTCAACGATCAAGAGCAGGTAGTAGGACAGTTAGCGCAAAACTGGAGCGTGAGTCCCGATGGTTTGAACTGGACTTTTCATCTGAAAAAGCATTTGAAATTTAGCGATGGCATACCGCTGACTTCGGCTGACGTGGCCTACAGCATAGATCGCGCCTTGCAACCAACCACCAGATCTACGGTCGCGCCGATTTATCTCAGCCTGATCCGCGACTCGGATAAGTTGCTGGCCGGAAGCATTCACACGCTCATCAACGACAGTCTGATTACTCCTGACCCGAATACGATCATCATCCAAACCAGGGTGAAATCGGCCTATTTCCTGGCGATGCTTACACATCCATGCTCTTACGTCGTTGAAAAGAAGCTGATCGAAACCTATGGCGCGAATTTCACCGATCACCTGACGAATGGCGGCGGCGCAGGGCCGTTCCGCATCACGAATTATACACGTGGGAAAGAGATTGACTTTGCCCCCAATCACTTTTACTATGATGTCCCTCCACAACTTGAAAAGGTGATTTTTCCCTTTTATGCACAGGATGCAGCCGCGTACAACGCATACCAGAAAGGCGTCGTCGATGCTAGCGGGGTGCCAGTCTCCACTTTCGCCAATGATAAGAAACGCATGGATTTTCACCAGGTGCCGCAGTTATGGATCAACTACTACACCATGAACTACCTGGTCAAACCATTTGACAACATCCAGATACGCCAAGCATTTGCGCTGGCCATCGACAAAACCGCCATCGCCAACACGGTCTGGCATGGGACGGTCGTACCCACCAACCACATCGTACCCCAGGGAATGGATGGCTATAACCCGCATCTGACCGGCCCGGATGGCACACAGAACCTGAATGGGAATGAGAAGCTGGCAAAAACACTGTTGATGCAGGGGCTGCAAGCCGAGGGTTGGACGAGCGTATCACAGATGCCACCCATCAAATTGATCTACGCGAGCGGAGTAAGCAACTTCGGTCAGGAAGTAACCGCTATGATCGACATGTGGCAGAAAGCGCTAGGCATTACCGTGACGGCTGTCGCGGTTGATTATAATACCTTGCTCGCCGAAGTGACGGCTGCGACCAACAACCCACAGGGCATACAAATGTGGGGATTGACCTGGGTCGCTGAATATCCCGACCCGCAGGACTGGTTGACGCGCCAGTTTGATACAGGGATCCCAAATAATAACATGAACTACGGGCAGAACTACAGCAAGGATGCCCCCTTGCAGCAGCATACCCAGCAGTTGCTTGAAAGCGCTGATGCCAATTTCCAGGCGCAGGCTCGTGAGCAAGCGTACCAAAAGGCGGAGCAGCAGTTAGTAAACGACGTGGCATGGCTGCCCATGGAGCAGGTAACGCAGGTATACCTGCTCAAGCCCTATGTAATCGGCATGGTACCCAACGCCCAGGGACAGATCCCGCCCGATGATTGGGCCAGTATTTACATTGAGCAGCATTGATGTTATGTTACTCTAGGCTGTGAGTTTTCAAATGGCATTGACGTAGTAACAATATGCCACCGTTTGCAACCTGGCGTGCATGCAGGCGGTTCATCGCTGTATGTTGATGCAGCATCGCTACGAATCCGTAGCAACGTGCGCCTCTCCGCATACCAGGCGCGAGGCGTCGTCATCAGTGTCCTACCATATCTTACTGGTAATGTCGGTGCGTGTGAACACGCAGGCATCTACGCCTGATAATCAAAGCCTGTACTGGAGAACCCTGGCACACCTGGATAAGCGCCGCGATCAAGCGTATGCCGGGCTGCCATCCTGAACACGATAGGCTCTGTGAAAGGAGGGTTGAGAGAAACCTGGCACATGCCATAGCTTATTCTTTCTAGAAGAGTAAGTGAGGAGGTGACGTCCTCAGAGGTAAGGCGGCCAGTCTTCTACAAAGCGGAGGTAGTACCATCTCTCGTATTATAGAGAGCAACGTCACATCAAGTGTTGTCTTGAGACAATGTAAGGAGAGAAGTTACACATGCGATCAAAGAAACTCAAGGCCGGGTTTCTCCCAACCCTCCTCTGCCTGGTAGCCATGCTCGTCGTAGCCTGCGGTGGCACCAGCAGTCCAGGAGGTACGACCCCAACCTCGACACATACCAAAGCGCCACAGGACCAGCAGGTCTTCATTTCCGGTGCAGCGGAGGGTGGCACACCCGATATTGCGACATTCGACCCCGCTTTGTCGACGGATGCGTTCTCAATATATGCTATCGACAATGTATTTACGGGCCTGGTACAGCTGGACGACAAACTTCAAGTACAATGCCAGCTCTGTTCGACCTACAGCCTTGCGCCCGATGGCGTCACCTGGACATTCACACTGAAGCCTAACCTGATGTTCAGCGATGGCACGCCGCTTACATCGGCTGATGTGGTCTACAGTATGGACCGCGCGCTTGATCCTAAAACCCAATCAGGCACCGCGCCATATTACATGCGCTACATCAAAGATGCGACCGCGCGCAACGCCGGCACGGTCAAGACCCTGATCGGCGATAGCCTGCTGGCTCCCAGCCCCAACACTGTTGAGATCGTCGCGACCCAAAGGGCCGCTTTCTTCCTGGATTCGTTGACCTATTCGTGCTCCTACGTGGTTGAAAAGAGCGTTGTCCAGAAGTGGGGTACCGCCTGGACCGATCACCTGTCAGATAACGGCGGCCAGGGCGGCGCGGGTCCGTGGAAGGTGCTGCAATACACGCACAACAAGCAGATCGTCTTCGTGCCAAACACCAACTACTACGGCCCGAAGCCGCAGCTGTCAAAAGTGATCTACCCGTTCTATAAAGATCAGGACACTACCTACCCGGCATACCAGGTCAACCAGGTCGACGACACGGTCGTTCCACTCGTCCACTACGCGACCGACAAGCATCGTTCCGACTTCTTCCAGGTTTCCATCCTGGCGATCAACTACTACTCGATGAACTACCTGCAGAAGCCTTTTGACGTCACATCCTGCCGCCAGGCATTCGCGCTGGCGATCAACAAGGATCTGATCGCGAAGTCCGTCTGGGACGGCGCCTTCGTTGCCACCAACCATATTGTTCCAGCCGGGATGCCAGGCTATGATGCGAACCTGACCGGCCCGGATGGCACCACCAGCACGGCAGGCAACCCGACGAAGGCGAAGCAAGATTTGCAGGCCTGCGAGCAGGCCCAGGGGTACGCGAGCGCTGCGAACTTCCCGCCCATTACCCTGACCTACTCCAGTACCGGTAACCAGGCAGTGCGCAACGAAGTCGCGGCCATGCAGCAGATGTGGCAGACTGTGCTGGGCATCAGCGTGAAGACCAACGACGTTGAATTCAACAAGCTGATCGGCGACACAACTCTGGGCGTCAACGACCCCCTGCAGTTCTTCAGCGGCCCGGCCTGGCTTGCCGACTATCCTGACCCGCAGGACTGGACTACCCTCCTGTTCGACAAAGGCGCAGGTGAGAACGGCATGAACTTCGGCCAGAACAAAGGCCCCGACGCTGCCGCGCAGCAGGCGCTGCAAAAGCAGATGGAGCAGGCGGATGCAATGCCCGCCGGCCCCGCTCGCTATGCGGCTTACAATGCCATCGAGCAGCAGTTGGTTAACTTCGTTGCCTGGATGCCGATGGAACAGCAGACCGCCTTCGGCCTGCGCAAGCCCTGCGTACAGGGTGTGGTCGATAACGCCGATAACCTGACCCCGCCGGATGACTGGGCCCACATCTTCATCTCGACCGACAAGCCCTGCGCGTCGGTAACTTCTTAACGCATGCATAGCTTGCGCTTAAGCGTGACATCGTGCATGGCTGACGCGTAACAGCACGGGGGCAGTAATCATGATGGTTACTGCCCCTTTGTGGCATCTGCCCGCATAAGCACAACCGCCGCGAGAAATGCTTGACAAGCAAGAAACCGTCAAATACAATTAGATTAAGTTTATCCCCGTAGAGTCTGCCTTCATGCAGGAGGAGAGTAATCTATGTGAAGCGTGCCAACGCGTAGATGTTCTCAATAGCGAGGCATAAAGAACGAAAATTGTACCACTAGAAAGAGAAGACAATTGAAGTATTCTCTCATATCAGCGCAAGCGCGAACAAGAGAGTAGAGGGTACACTATGGTTCAATTCCTGGTTAAGAGGTTCATCGGGCTGATCTTCGTCGTCATCGGTGTAACCTTTATTACTTTCATCCTGGGATATTTTGCTCCCGGCGACCCCATCCGCGAACTCCTGGGCAATCACTTCATACCATCAGTTTACAAATCGCTCAAACATTCTTATGGGCTGGACCTTCCCTGGTACACGCAGTACTGGAACTTCCTCACTCATTTGTTCAGACTCGATTTCGGATTCTCGTTTCACCAGCAAAACTATCCTGTCTGGAACATCCTCAGAGATGGAGTGCCAGTATCAGCAGAACTCGCATTCTGGGCGCTCATTCTTCAGCTGCTGGTAGGCATACCGATCGGCATCATCTCTGCGCTCAAAGCTAACACCTGGGTTGACACTGTCAATATGGGTCTTATGCTGGTTATGTATGCACTGCCATCGTTCGTGCTGGCAATTTTTGCCCAGGTCGTCATCGTATGGTTGGACAACTCGACCGGGGGTACCTGGCCCGTCGCAGGCTGGGGCAATGCCTGGCAATACAGTTGGAGCGATATCCAGTTCAGGATCGCGCCAATCCTGGTCTTCGCGGCGGTCGGCACCGCCCTCTTCGCTCGCATTACTCGCACCAGCATGCTGGAAGTGCTGCGCCAGGACTATGTGCGCACCGCGCGCGCGAAAGGGTTGCGCGAGCGCGTCGTAGTGTACCGCCATGCTTTCCGCAATGCGATGATCCCACTCGTTACTATTTTCGGCCTTTCCATTGGCCTGCTGGTGACGGGCGCATTCTTCATAGAGACCATCTTCAACATTCCCGGCATCGGGCAGCAGACCATTATCTCCATCACTAACCGCGACTACCCGGTCATCCAGGCTACAGTTGTGCTGCTGGCCGTTGCCGTCGTAGTAGGAAACCTGATTTCGGATATCCTGTACAGCATTGTAGACCCGCGCATTAAAGCCGAATAGGAGGCAAGTAAAATAGATGGACACGAAGGATAAAGATTTTGAGCTTGCCTCTCCGGGAGTGATACAACCAGATACGACGATGTCGCCTCTGCTGGTCGAGAATGAGGCGCTGAACAGCGATATTGCGACGATAGTGCAACAACCGGAGGAACCGGTAATTCTTCCCGGACAAAAACCTAAGAAATCGCCTACGCCCCTCCAGGAGTCGTTGCGACGCCTGCGGCGCGACAAACGCGCCATGGTCAGCGTGGGCGTGATCGTTTTCTTCATTCTGCTCCCCATTTTTGGCCCTCTCATCTACCAGCACATCGGCGGCCCCTATAACAGCAGTTTCTTCGGGAAGATCGGGCCGCAGCTTTACCACAATCCTTTCCACCAGGAACTGGATCGCGAAAATGAACTCTTCTCCAGTCAATACTGGCTCGGCACAGATGCCATCGGTCGTGACATGCTGGCTCGTCTGATGCAGGGTTTGCTTGTTTCAATCACGGTGGCTCTGCTGGTAGAAGTCGTTGATATCGTGCTGGGCATTACTATCGGCGTGCTGGCCGGTTACTATGGAGGCTGGATCGACCAGGTCCTGGCGCGTTTCACCGATATTATGTTCGCTTTCCCCGGCCTGCTGTTCGCCATCCTGCTGACGGGTATCTTTGGAACGGAGGCGGATACAGCATTCGCCAACATACCACTTATCGGGGCAAACGGGAATGCGCGCCTGCTACTGGTCTCGATGGCCCTGGCCTTCACCGCCTGGCCTTTGATGGCGCGCTATGTGCGCGGGCAAACACTTCAGCTCAAAGAGCAACAGTTTATCGAGGCAGCCCGCACAGCGGGAACGAGTGATTACAAAATCATTATGCGTCACATTATCCCGAACCTGTTCAGCATCGTGTTTGTCGCCGCCACGTTAGACATTTCCGGCACCATTATTGGTGAGGCCGGCCTGAGCCTGCTTGGCCTGGGTGTACAGTCGCCAGGCTCCAGCCTGGGATTGATGATTTCTGATGCATCCGGCAGTCTGGAGGTTTTCCCGTGGGAGGTCTTGCTGCCATCAATTGTGCTGGCTATCCTTGTGCTAGCTTTTTCGTTCCTCGGCGATGGACTGCGTGATGCCTTTGACCCTCGATCAAAAGATTAGTGAGCGGAGTGACAAGAATGACAGAAAATTTACTTGAGGTCAACCATCTCAAGACCTACTTTTTCACACGTGGCGGGGTCGTCAAGGCAGTTGACGATGTCTCATTCGCGATAAAGGCGGGCGAGACGTTGGGAGTGGTAGGTGAAAGCGGCTGTGGCAAAAGCGTCACCGCGCTCTCTATCATGCGCCTGGTGGCGAATCCTCCCGGCAAAATTGTCGACGGCGAAATCAACTTTAACGGCGAAAACATCCTTGAGAAGAACCAGGATGAGTTAACGGACCTGCGCGGCAGTAAAATTTCGATGATCTTCCAGGACCCCATGACCTCGCTAAATCCCGTGTTTACCGTCGGCTACCAGATATCAGAGACTGTGATCCGTCACCGCAAAGAGCTGAACAAAGACCAGGCCTGGAAACGCGCCGTCGAAATGCTCGACCTGGTGCGCATCCCCGATGCCAAACGACGCGCCAAGAACTATCCTCACGAGTTTAGCGGCGGCATGCGCCAGCGCGTGATGATTGCTATTGCCCTGGCATGCAACCCCAAATTGCTGATCGCGGACGAGCCGACTACGGCGCTTGACGTAACCATCCAGGCGCAAATTCTGGAACTGATTAAGGGCCTGTCAAAAGAATTCGATACCGCGGTAATGCTGATTACCCATGACCTGGGAGTAGTAGCAGGCACGTGTGGCTATGTGAATGTAATGTACGCGGGACATGTTGTAGAATCTGGCCCGGTGAGGCAGATTTATGAAACGCCCGCCCATCCATATACAGTGGGTCTGCTGCACTCTATTCCGCGCCTGGATGACCAGCGCGGCATTAAACTCAATCCCATTGCGGGTCAGCCGCCGGACCTGCTTAATCCTCCTGTGGGCTGCCCTTACGCGCCACGCTGCCCCAAAGTGCAGAGCAGATGCCGGCAAGAACGACCAGAATTGACGCTTGTTGGTCGTGGCGAACAAGTAGCGGCCTGTTTCTATCCAGACTAGGGAAAAGAGAGTAGTATGGCACAAGAAATACAAGAGACAGCGGCGGAAACAGGCACGACGCTGATCGAAGTCAAGGGCCTGAAGGTGTATTTCCCTATCAAGGGGGGTCTCCTGAATCGCACGGTAGCGCATGTCAAAGCGGTTGATGGGGTTGATCTGTTTGTCAAACGCGGCGAGACACTGGGCCTGGTAGGTGAGAGCGGCTGCGGCAAATCGACGACCGGGCGCGCGATTTTGCAATTGATTAAGCCAACAGCGGGCAGCGTAAAGCTGGATGGAACCGAGTTGACGACGCTTGAACCTAACGAGATACGTTTGAAGCGCGCAGAGATGCAGATGATCTTTCAGGACCCTTTCGGCTCACTCAACCCTCGCTTCACCATTGGGCAGACCGTCGCGGAACCACTCGAGAATTTTAACCGGGGCAGTAAGCAGGAAATTCAGACAGAGGTGGCGCACCTGTTGGAAGTTGTCGGGCTTAACCCGTTCTTTATGAACCGTTTCGCGCATGAGTTCAGTGGTGGTCAGCGACAACGCATTGGAATCGCGCGCGCCCTGGCTCTGCATCCCTCGTTTATCGTCGCCGACGAACCGGTATCCGCGCTGGACGTGTCAATTCAAGCGCAGGTGCTCAACCTGCTGGAAGACTTGCAGCACGACTTCGGCCTGACATTTCTATTTGTAGCGCACAACCTCTCGGTGGTGAAACACATCAGTGACCGTGTCGCCGTGATGTACCTGGGACGTGTGGCAGAACTGTCGGACAGTACAGACTTGTACGATAATCCGCTCCATCCATACACCCAGGCTCTACTCTCGGCGATCCCGGTGCCTGATCCTGAAAAGGAACTCAAGCGGAAACGCATCATCCTGGAGGGTGATGTGCCCAGCCCGGTGAACCCGCCCGCCGGCTGCAATTTCAATCCACGCTGCTGGAAGGCGCAGGATATCTGCCGCGAAATTGCTCCGCCCCTGGAGGAGAAGCGTCCCAACCACTATGCCGCCTGCCACTTCCCAGGGTAGGCAACAGCATCAGTCCTGGTTTTGTTCCAGGCGTTTAATACGGGAAAGCAAACGGATGCGCGCCACTAAATGGCGCGCATCAAATGGTTTTACGACGTAATCGTCAGCTCCTGCTTCAAATCCCGCGACTTTGTCCTGCAGAGTTGCGAGGGAAGTCAGCAGCATAACAGGAAGAAAATACAGGGCAGGGGTACTACGGATGTAGCGGCAGAGTTCAAGTCCACTTTCCTGGCCGATACACGCCTCGCATATCAGCACATCGGGTACACTCTCAGCGAGGTATTGCCGGGCTTCGGCAACGGTGGTCGCGCTGCGTAGCAAAATACTATCGTCCAATGCCTGCTGCAGCTTTAGGTGTGCTCCAGCGTCGCTATCAACCAGAAGCGCGTATAACTTGTGAAATCTCTGCAATGTGTACTACCACCATAGAGGCTTCATTCCCGCTCGGCCGGCGTTTGCACCAGGTGATCCATGCGCTTCTGCCGATCCGCCGGAGTCAGGCGGAGCACCCGCTCAATAGCAGCATTCAGCGCGCTTGGCTTAAAAGGCTTGATGAGATATTCGTCAACGCCGGAGAGATAGCCCGTCATCTGATCCTGGTCGCGGGTCATGGCGCTCAGAATAATTAATGGGATATCCAGGGTGCGCGCATCACCGCGCAAACAACGCACGAGTTGATATCCATCCATACGAGGCATCTTCACATCGATGATGACACAATCCGGTCGCTCCGAATAGACAGACGCCAGGCCTTGTACGCCATCGTAGGCGACAACGACATCGTAGGCCCCTTGCAGGTTCACAGCATACTTGATCAGTTCCACAATAGTCGGATTGTCGTCGATCACCAGGACTTTTTTCATTGAGTCTCCGCGCCGATTGGTTGTTTTACTTAACAAACTGTTTTCCAAATGAATCCGTCGCCTTTCAGCATTGTAACACAGTTACACCTGACTGCCAACACACTATAATCCCCGATACCATAATTACCATCGGCATATCTCCTCTTTAAGAATACACCGCCATGCGTAATCCTCGACTTGTGTTACAATACAGGTGAAAGATTGGTTCTAAGCTCTACTGATGGAGACAACGTAATGTCACAGGTATCACCATTACAAGATCGCTATTCAAGACAGACGCTGTTCAAGCCTATTGGGAAAGAGGGGCAGGAACGCCTGCGGGCCGCCTCGGTGGCTGTGGTCGGGTGCGGCGCGTTGGGTTCGACGCTGGCTAATAATCTCTGTCGCGCAGGCGTCGGAAGGCTGGTGATTGCTGACCGCGACTATATTGAAATCAACAATTTGCAGCGCCAGATACTCTTCGACGAGGAAGATATAGCGCGCAGGCTCCCCAAAGCGGTGGCTGCCGCCGAGAAGTTGCGTCGTATCAATAGCGATGTAACTATTGAGGCGCTGGTCGAAGATATCAACGCCGACGGCATTGAGGCGCTGGTGCAGGACGCAGACCTGGTACTGGATGCGACGGATAACTTTGCGACGCGCTACCTGCTCAATGATGCCTGTGTCAAATATGG
The DNA here is from genome assembly GCA_035308345.1 of Ktedonobacteraceae bacterium. Lineage (GTDB taxonomy): Bacteria > Chloroflexota > Ktedonobacteria > Ktedonobacterales > Ktedonobacteraceae > CF-113. The sequence goes on from DATGGW010000257.1 coordinate 17,144, forward strand.
ACGCCCGTGGATTTATAGCGGGGTGATCGCTTCTTATGGCGTTACCATGAATATCATGCCCGGCGATACACCCTGCCTGCGCTGCATTTACCCTGAGATGCCGCTGCCCGGCACGACCGCGACCTGCGATACTGCGGGTATCTTGAACGGCATAGTGGGGGCCATCACAGGCGTTGCTTCGACCGAGGCGCTCAAAATACTGCTAAAGAGCGAGAAAGCCAGCCGGGCTATGTTCTGGATGGATGTATGGGAGAATACGAGCGAACGCATCGAACTGCCGCGCTATCCAGATTGCCCCACCTGCGGCCAGCACCATTATGAGTTTCTCGATACGCTGAGTGGGACAGGCAGCACCAGCCTGTGCGGGCGCGACGCGGTTCAGGTGCGCAGCAGCAAGCGAGGTGATAGCATTAAATTCTCTGACCTTGCCGAACGACTGCGCCCGGTTGGGCAGGTTTCATACAATGCATACCTGCTGCGTTTGCTGGTTGACGGATACGACGTGACGGTGTTTCCCGACGCCCGCGCGATCATCAAAGGGACAGACAACGAAATGGTGGCGCGTTCGATCTATGCGCGCTACATCGGCAACTAAACAGTTGCTCTCTCAGTCCGAGGCTCCTGACTGGCGCTCTCTCTCGGCATTGCTCGCCCGTAATTCGTCGATTCTGACTCCGCGCGCCATATCATTCCTCGCCAGAGCATAGCACCAACCGAGATCCGGCATGACAATCAGAGCCGTGATAGCTGTAATAATGGTTACCACTAAGCTCAGCCACAAGCCCGATGTAGGGAAAGTGGCGATTTGACCGCCAGCGGATTTGATATTCAAGTATGCCAGGAAGAAACTGCTAGCGAAGAAAATTAGCTCAAACAGAAATGCGGCCGCGAAGCTGAGCCGGATGGACAATGCCAACCAGCGATACAATAAGCGATCCTTTAAGAGGAGTAAAGCCAGCACAACCTGGACCAAACCCACAACCAGAATTGCCCAGATAAAGGGAAAGCTATAGCTATCATGCACAATCACGTTTCCACTGCCATCACTTTTTGCGATAACTTTTGTAAGGTTCAGGGTAGTTGTGCCGAGGGTGATAGCCGACACATTCACCGGGTCACCTGCAGCGGAAACACCAATCGCGGTCGCCGGTTCTCCAGTAGAAAACCAGGGCAGTAAGAAGAAGAACAGGATGAGTACCAGACCTCCAAGCGCGGGAGCCGCAATAGCATAAGGCAAACGCGCAGTATAGCGTCTTGCGCTGTAGCTTGGGTTGGATGCGATCACATTGGCGTAGGTAAGCGTTTGCATAATTCCTCCTTATGCATTGCGTTTTTGAATATATGAGGCACGCTGGTAGTTATTGATTATACGCTATCGATGCCATAAAAGACAAGCGAATGATTGCCAGGGCGACCTTTGCGGTCGCCCTGGAAGCCAAACACTCGCCGTCGGCAATAATTCACAAGCGACATGGGCGGGATACTTGTCCACTCATGTTATAATGGGCGAAGTGACGCTCACCCTGACTTTAGACACATTTTTCCGAGGGAGACGAATATCGAATGAATGAACATATTCTTGTGTGTGTGGCATGGCCTTATGCGAAAAGTTCTACGCATGTTGGTCAGATTGTAGGGGCCTATCTCCCTGCTGATACGTTTGCCCGTTATCATCGCCTGGCGGGAAATAAGGTGTTGATGGTTTCTGGCAGTGACGAACACGGAACGCCCATCCTGGTTGACTCCGAGCGCGAAGGCGCTGACCCGCGCGAGTTTGTGGCGCGCTACCACCGCCAGATTTGCGAGGTGTGGAATCGCCTGGGTATGTCCTGGGACTTGTATACTGAGACAGGCACTGAAAATCACTACCGTATCACGCAAGATTTCTTTTTGACGCTCTATGATAAGGGTTATCTCTTCAAAGATACGATGATGTCTCCCTATTGCCCGACCGACCAACGTTTCCTGCCAGATCGCTATGTTGAGGGTACATGCCCCTACTGTGGCTATACGCAGGCGCGCGGGGACCAGTGCGACAACTGCGGGCACACTCTTGACCCGGTAGACCTGATCGAGCCGCACTGCCGCCTGTGCGGGAGCAAGCAGGCTGCACTGGAGATTCGCCCGACGGAACATTTCTTTCTTGACCTGCCCAGGTTCCAGGAGCCGCTGCAACAATGGCTCTCGGAAGGAAAAGATCACTGGCGGTCCAATACGCTTACTTTTGCCATGAGCTGGCTGAAAGAGGGACTGCGTCCACGCGCCATCACGCGCGATCTGGATTGGGGCGTGCCTATCCCGCTGGACGGATACGAGGATAAACGTATCTACGTCTGGTTCGATGCTGTGATTGGCTACTTCTCAGCATCGGTGGAATGGGCGCAGCGGCAGGGAACGCCGGAAGCCTGGAAGACATGGTGGGTTCCCGATCAGACCATTCCGCCGGTAAAGTCCTACTACTTCATCGGCAAGGATAATATTCCGTTCCATACCATCATCTGGCCTGCTATGCTGATGGGCTATGGCAATCGCAATCTGCCCTACGATGTGCCTGCCAACGAGTTTATGACTATGAGCGGCCTGAAAGCTTCAACCAGCAGGGGCAATGTGATCTGGACAAAAGATGTGCTGGACCACTACGGGGCCGATACGCTGCGCTATTACCTGTCGGTAACGGCTCCCGAGGGGCGCGACACCGATTTTACTTACGAGGAATTGATTCGCCGCAATAACGACGAACTGGTCGCCACCTATGGCAACGCGGTGCATCGCACGTTGACGTTCTTACAGAGCAGGTTCGATGGCATCGTGCCAGAGCCGCAGGCGCTGCGTGAGGTGGACCGCGAAATCCTGGCGGAGGTGGATCGCGGCTTCACGCTGGTCGGGCATAACATTGCCAATTGCCACTTCAAAGAAGGCATCAACGCAGCGATGGCAGTAGCGCGCGCGGCCAACCGCTACCTGGACGAGCAGGCTCCCTGGAAGCAGATCAAGGTTGATCGCGAAGCAGCAGGAACAACCTTGTATGTAATGTTACAGGTATTGAGCGGGCTGCATATCATGTTCTGGCCCTACCTGCCATTCTCATCGCAGAAGTTGCATCGTTACCTCGGCTTCGAGGGCGATGTCAGCGCTGTTCACTGGCAGCCCACCAGCGTGCCGGAGGGATTGCATTTGCCGACTCCCGCGCCGCTCTTCCCGAAACTGGAGGAATGACGGCTATCACCCAATAAACTCATCTCCAGTCTACTGCCGGATTGTAAAACCAGAAAATTGCGTGAGGAGAGCATGCATGGCTGATCTTGGATTCATAGGACTTGGTAAAATGGGAGGCCGCGTAGCAAAACGACTCATAGACGCGGGACATACGGTGACCGGCTACAACCGCACGAAGTCGAAGGCCCGCTGGCTGCTGGACGCAGGCCTGCAGTGGGGAGAGTCACCGCGCCAGGTTGCAGAAATGTCCGACGTGACTTTTAGTATGGTGACGAATACAGAAGCCCTGCAAGAAGTACTCTACGGCGATGACGGCATCCTGGCGGGACTGACGCCTGGCAAAGTCTACATCGACATGAGCACTATCAGCGCCAGCGCCTCGCGCGAGATCGCCGGGCAGGTTTCTGCAAAGGGAGTGCAAATGCTGGATGCACCGGTATCCGGCAATGTGATCCACGTGGAAGAGGGGACCATATCCCTGATAGCCGGGGGTGATCGAGCGACTTTCGAGAAGGTCAAGCCAATTCTACTAGATATTACATCAAAGGTGAGCTATGTAGGTGGGAACGGCCAGGCTATCTTGATGAAAATCGCTATCAACCTGAGCTTGCCTGTGCAATTTCTCGGCTTTTGTGAGGGCATACTGTTAGCTGAGAAGAATGGCATCCCCCGCGAAATAGCCGTTGAAGCCTGGCGGAACAGCGCGTTGGCTTCGCCCGCCACCTGGCACCGCGCGCCTTTCATACTCGAAAAGCCTGATGAGATCTGGTTCGATGTGAATATGATGCAGAAAGATTTGCTGCTGGCCTTAGAACTGGGAAGAACTTCGGATGTGCCACTGCCATCCGTCGCCCTCTCCAATGAACTGCTTACGGCTGCGCGCGCAATGGGCATGGCCGATGAAGATTTTGCCGTAATGTTCGATGTGCTGGCCCAGTTGTCCGGGGTGAACGCAAGCAGCGATAGCCAGCCATCGACCTGAAAGGAGTTCTCAATGCATTTTGTAGGGAACTACGATAAAGCATCTTTCCAGGTACCAGCCGCATACGAGAAGCATAGCCAGGGGTATGCGCGAGTAGCCCTGGTTGATCACAACACCACTGGCGCGGTTCATACTGGGTTGGGCCTCTGCAAACTCGATGCAGGTGGCACGCTGAACCCGCATGTCCACTTCTACGAGGAGGCCTTCTTTATACTTGAGGGGCAGGTTCTGGAGAGCATCGATGGTCATGACTATCTGCTTGGCTCAGGCGACTACGGCATTATCCAGGCCGGAGTGCCCCATTCCATGCGCAACGGAGGGGATCAACCTGCGCGCTGGTTGGAGATGCTCTCACCGCAGCCAAAGGCACCCGGTCGGGAACGCGATACTTTCTTCTTCAAAACGGAAACTGCCCCTTTCAAAGGAAGCCCGCCGGATTTCCGGGACCCGATGACGCGCTATCTTGGTCACTTTGATGACACGCAGATGCCCCCGTACAGCCAGTTGCAAATGGAGGGATACCGGGGCAGCAGCATCTCTGGCATCTCCCTGAAAATGCTGGTGGATCATATGCTTGGGGCGCAGCACCTGACCCTGTTCATGGTGGAGTTCCAGCCGGGCGGGGAGGGCAATATCCACGACCATCCCTTTGAGGAATCGTATTTCCTACTGAGCGGTGAGGCTGAAGCAATCCTGGATGGCAAAACGTATCACGTTAAAGCGGGCGACTACGTCTGGACCGGCGTTGGAGGCACGCACGGATTCTTCAACAAGGGAACGGTTCCGGTGCGCTGGATAGAAACCCAGACACCCCAGCCGCCCAATCAGCAAGGATTTCGTTTCCCGGCCGATTGGGCCTACCTGGCAGCAAAATTAGACATCTAGTTACCAGGGCGGGGGCTTACGGCCGCCCTGGTAACCGAAAGCATGCAGGAGTGCGGACGCATGAGCGTGTTTAACACGAAGCAGAATCAGCAGGCAAACCAACCAGAGAGGTTTGGTTCGCTTTGCATGCTTTTAAGCAGCTAAAAAGCAGACGTTACCAGTCGCCAGACCTCTTGAGGGGTTTGGCGTTTTTTTATGCTCTGAAACGACACTATTACTTATTACGGAGGAAAAGATGGAGGCCAGTTTCTTTTTACGCGGTTTGTTACTCGGTTTTTCGATTGCAGCAACGGTTGGCCCAATGTGCATTTTGTGTATTCAACGCACGCTGCACAAAGGCTACCTGCCCGGTCTGGTATCGGGTATGGGTATTGCGACGGCAGATGCTGTTTATGGAAGCATTGCGGCATTTGGATTGACGGTAATTACGACGTTACTGGTCAGCGAACAGAAATGGATTCGTCTGATTGGTGGGTTGTTTCTCATCTATCTCGGCATCAAGACCATGCTGACGAAACCGGCTGAACAGGCGGCTCAGGTAGAAGCAACGAACTTTGTGAGCGCGTATGTCTCCACATTTCTCCTCACCCTTACCAATCCGCTCACCATTCTCTCGTTTGCAGCCATCTTCGCGGGCATTGGCGTTGGAAGTTCGGAGGACAATTACCTGGGCGCAGCGCTGATTGTGGCAGGGGTATTCTGTGGTTCCGCGTCATGGTGGTGCATCTTGACGGGCGCGATCAGTTTGATGCGCAAGAAAATTACCCGGACGTGGCTATGGTGGCTCAATCGTGTTTCCGGGGCGATTCTCGCTGCGTTTGGCATTATTGCGCTGGTGAGTTTGCGATGGTAAAACTGTAGGGGCGAGCCCTTGTGGTCGCCCGCGATGGGGAATGATTCCTTCGCACGGGCGGGCGACCACAAGGGCTCGCCCCTACGGTGAAGCTAGCGCAGCATCTTGCCCATGAAGATCGCTACTTCGTGTTCGACAGGGCCTGGCGGGTAGTGGTGCTGGCTGATACTCCACACTTCCA
>DATGGW010000258.1:0-16145 GCA_035308345.1 Ktedonobacteraceae bacterium
GCTTGGTCGCCCGATGGCTCGACGATTGCCTACGAACGTCTTTCGGATAGCCCCACACCATTTTTACCGGCCGGTTTATGGCTGATGAACAGTGGCGGCATGCAGCAGCGTTACCTGGCCGATGTCGATGGTGGTCACGGCTTCGCGCTCTCCTGGTCGCCCGAAGGCAGCCGCATTGCATTCGTGGCGCGCACAAACGTTGCCAGTCGCAGCGCCGACTTTTCCGCGCAGTCTTTGCAGAGCGCGATCGCGGTAGTTGATATCAGCAGCGGGCGTTCATGGATGGTTGCTACTTCGATGCAGACAACCATGCAAATTAACGATAACCCTACCTGGATCGCTGGCGGGAATTCGCTTACCTTCACTGCGTATAACCCATTCAACCTGGTGCTGGGTGGAACGCCGCACTACTGGTCGGCGCAGGTGGGAACACAGACGACGCGAACCTCGCTAATCCCATTGACCCCTAAGCTGTTCCATGTAATTGCAATTGGATCATAAGAGTGTAAATAATCTGTAGGGGCGAGCCTTTATGGTCGCCCGCCGATGGGGATGTGGCCGTATCACACAGATTTGAGCCAAGAGAAAGGGCCGGGCGGGCGACCATAAAGGCTCGCCCCTACAGAATAAGATAATCCAAACTTAGAGGGTATGATACCATGCAGAATAAATCTCATATGCCAATGCGCAGCAGTTTACATCTGGCGGCATTGCTGATTGTGCTGGTGGCAATAGTCGCCGCAATCGCGGGACCTATAGCCTTCACTCGTGCAGCATCGCAGCAAGCGCAGCTACAAGCTAATCCACACATCACCCAGAGCAAGCCTCAATTTGCTACGCCGACGCCGTTCATGCATCGCCCATACTATGGAGACAAGACCGTTGCGCAGCGCACAACTTCCTTTGTCGATCATGATAAGCCCTGGTACGTTAATGATGGGATATTTGTGCGCTATGATGGGATGAAGTGGACAAATGTACCTATAGGCTCCTGCACCGGCGGGGTTAATTGTTATGATGGGCATAACGGCTATGACCTCAACCTGTGGTATGAGCCGGTGCTGAGCGTTGCGGCTGGCATGGTCATTCGCGCAGGCTGGTACGATCCCCTGAACCACCAGAGCGCGCTGGGCCTGTGGGCAGCCATAGATCATCACAATGGCTACTATACAGCCTATGGACACCTGAGCGCATTGACCGTCTCCGTCGGCGAGCAGGTTGGCATACAATGGCAGCTCGGCACCAGTGGCACGAGCGGTTCTTCGACGGGGCCGCACCTGCACATGGCGACCTATTACGCTCCGAACTGGGACGCGACCGACCCCTTCGGTTGGACGGGCAATTATCCCGATCCTAACGTTGTGCCTGACAACTATCTCTGGGTAGACAATCCCGGAACCACCAACACTATTCCTGTCTTGAGCAGCAACGGCAGCGCGGTCTATCCTGGCGCAACGCTGGTTGATGACGGCGGACAGGGTTGGAGCAGCACAGGTACATGGAACGCCGCCACGTCCAGCACAGATATCAAAGGCGAGTTGCACTGGACGCCTACGACCAGTGGTTCCGCGACGGCAACCGCTACCTGGCAGCCACAACTGGCGGCAGATGGCTACTACGAGGTGGGTGTGTTTGTCGATGATAATCATGCCAGCAGCAGTTGGGCGCCCTATACCGTCTATAGCGCGGACCCTAACAACCCCAACAATATGGTGAGCCATATCGTTTACGTGGATGAGACGCACATCGGCTCATTTCAGGGGCCGTATGGCTGGGAAAATACCGGGCCGCAGTGGATCAGCCTGGGAACCTATTACTTCCGCGCTTCCATGCCTGGGCGTATTGCGCTCAGCAATGCCACCGGCGAGAATGGGCCGCAGGTTGCCGCCGATGGCGCGGAGTTTGCGCCGACGACGATACAAGCTCCCCCAACTACAAAGGCTTATGCCGAGTCCTTTTCCCAGACTTCCCTGCCGGGCACCCTTACCCCAGGCGCGGTGATGCAGTTGAATGTCGGGGCGCAGAACGCGGGCACGTTATCCTGGTCTTCGACGGGAAGCGCGCAGGTCACGCTTGGCTATCACTGGCTCGATAGCGCGGGCAATGTGGTGAGCGCCGGATTGCCCGCGCCAGCCGCACTGGGCATACTCCCGGCGGATGTTCCGCCTGGCGGCAGCGTCACTGTGCCTATCACGCTCAATACACCTGTGCTGGCCGGAAGCTACAAGCTGGTCTATGATTTCCAGCAGCAGGGAGTGTCGTTCACATCACGGGGCGCCACGCCTCTGACGATGCCCGTCACGATCACAGCCAATCTGCCAAAAATCTACTACTTCGCCGAAGGCTATACAGGAACAGGCACCACCGAATACCTGTCGCTTACCAACCCATCGGCGGCGGCTGCCAGCATCAGCATCACCTACCTGTTCCCGCATGCAGCCGCTCAGACTCGCGCGTATGCTGTGCCTGCGCAGTCGCATACCGTGCTCAATATCAACTCGCAAGTCGGGCCGAACCAGTCGGTGAGTATGATCGTGCAGGGTACTCAGCCTTTCGTGGCTGAACGCAGCATGTACATGCAGAAAGGGATGTTTAGCGGCGCAAGCGACAGTATCGGTTCATCTCAGTTGAGCAGCACATGGTACTTTGCCGAGGGGAATACGACCTTTGGCTGGAATACCCTGCTGTCGGTATTGAATCCCTCGACACAGACCGCGACCATCAAAGTAACTTACCTGTGGAGCGCGCGCAGCCGCAGTGGCATCATGCCGCGCAGCACTACTTATACGATTGCGGCGCGTTCGCGCGGAACGATTGTGCTGAATCAAACCGTGCCGGGACAGCAATTTGGCATGGCCATCACAGCCAGCGCTGCAGTTATGGTTGAGCGGCCAGAATACCTGATTGCGAGCGTCATGCGCGGCGCAAGTTCCGTCGTTGGAGTCACATCGCCGCAGACACACTGGTACTTTGGCGCGGGTAACACCACTGCCGGTGTCACCGAGACCCTTGTGCTGGCAAATCCATACGCCAGTTACGTCACAGCGCAGGCGCATTACCTGACCACAGGCGGACAGGTGATTACACAGACCGTTGGTATACCAGGACAGAGTCGTATTACCGTCAATGTGAATGCCGTTGTCTCCCAGGCAACTCATGCTACGGTGATTACCGCTAACGGGCCAATTGTGGCGGAACGCCAGGACTTCTTCAACAACGTCAACTCGGTCATGGGCAGTACCACTGTTATGGGCATCAGCAATGCCTACACAAGCTGGTATATCGCGCAGGGCGATACCTCTGGCGGGCATATTGAAACACTGGCGATCGCCAATCCTGGCCCACTATCCACGCTGGTGCAGGTGGTCTACTACCAGTCAAAGGGCACGCCGCTGATCAAGTCGTACACGTTGGCCGCTGATACGCGCATGACCATCAACATAGCCAACGATGTCGGCGCTAACAAGTCCACCGGCATAGCAGTCTATGCAGCCGCGCCGGTTGTGGTGGAGCAAAGCATGCTCTACAACCTGCATGGCGCAAGCGGCGCTTATACCAGTATGGGCTACGGGGTGTAGATACAGACGGGTTTTCAGGGCGGGGACCAAGGGCACGGGGGCCGGGCACGCCCGTGCCCTTGGTCCCCGCCCTGGGGGTGGCGCGAGGGTGGTAAAAATGTTCGCACAAAGATTGACATACCTTTTGCAGCCTTGTACACTTACCTATAGAGAAAACAGGTAAGGCTAAACCCATGAGAACACAATCGTCAGATACACAGCCAGAAATAGAACGAGTGCAAATTGAAATGCTGCGAAAGGCAGGTATGACCCGTCATAAGGACGAGGGCGACCGCAAGGGTCTCCACCCCACATCCACTCCGCTCCCGCCCTTACAATGACTACGACGAGGGATAACGGCACGTTCATTGTAGGGGCGGGGGTGGACGGGTGGAGACCCTTGCGGTCGCCCTCGTACCCTCCTGGTAGGCATCTATTGGCGGTGTGTCGGATGTGGCAGACAGGCACAAGGCCCCCACATCCACCCTACAATCACCCCCTGTCCCTACCGAATGGAGGCGACAGTTTCGTTATACAGCGAGGAAAGCTATGTCTGAGCAAGACTATGGCGAACCAGAAGAGGAAGCCGACTCTTCAGAGGTAGTCGATGATTATGCTCACGAGCCGGAACTCGATGAACATACCCTCCGCTCAAATGAGCAGCGTTCCCGCTTTTTCTTCGCAGCCATGAGTTTTCTCATTGCGCTGCTCTTCTTGAGCGCGTATCTTAATCACCTGACCTCTCTCAGCAATACAATCCTGCAAATTGGTATGCTTGTCTTCGCCGCTATAGGTATCTTTTTGCTTTTACATGGTGGTACTGCTATGCGCCAGGCACCACTTTCTATTATTGAAAAGGATGAAGGGACTTCTGACGAGGGAATTGAGGAAGAAGGCAGCGAACAGCCATTTTTGACGCCATTTGAATTGCTTGTCAAGGAGGCGCTTGCCTCTATCCCGGATGAGTTTCAGGAGCGCATGGACAATGTGTTCGTGCAGGTTGAGTACGAACCTGGGGAAGAGGTATTGCGGCGAGTTGGCACAAAAGAGGGTTATACGCTGCTGGGTCTCTTCGAAGGCGTTCCACTGACCGCTTATGGCCGCCACTACAGCTCGCAGCCAGAGACCATCACTATTTACCAGCGCACCATCGAACGCTATTGTCATGGAGATGCCGATCGTATTCGCGAGCAAGTACAGCATACTGTATTACACGAAGTGGCGCATCATTTTGGCATTGATCACGACGCTATGCCAATCTGGATTAAATGATCGATTACTTCACCAGAAACGCCAGCATGTTCGCTGCCGGGCCGGTCAATTCCAGCACCAGCGAGGCGGCGAAGGTGATGACGACCAGGGCAGCCGTTGTCAGGGTGATGGATGAACTCAGGCCGATGGGCATGGTCAGGTGATCTTCTTTGAGCGGCGCGTCGAAGTACATAGCCTTGACTATGCGCCCGTAGTAGACCAGCGAGACGACGGTGTTCAGCAGGGCGATGACTACCAGCCATGACAGGCCCGCGCCCCAGGCGGCGGTGAAAATGAAGACCTTGCTCACAAAGCCTGCCATGGGTGGAATGCCGCCCAGCGAGAGCAAACACAAGGCCGTTCCCGCGCTCAATATAGGCGCGCGTTTTGCCAGTCCTCGGAAATCTTCGATCTTTTCGCCGCCCGTGGCGTTGGCCAGCGCGATGATGCCGGAGAACGCGCCCAGGTTGGTGATGACGTAGACCAGGATGAAGAATAGCACCGCCGAGTTACCGTCTGAACTCTTGCCGGAGATGCTGGCGAGGAAGCCGACCAGGATGTAGCCGGCCTGCGCAATGCTGGAGTAGGCCATCATGCGCTTGACATTGCTCTGCACCGCCGCGACGAAGTTGCCCAGCGTCATGGTCGCGATGGCGATAATGGCGATGATAATTGTGAGCGAGGCCAGGTTGACATGTCCCAGACCGCCGCTGGTAAAGATGCGTATCAGCGCGGCAAAGCCTGCCGCCTTCGATCCGACCGAGAAGAAGGCTGCGGCCGGAGTGGGCGCGCCCTCGTAGATGTCGGGCGCCCACATGTGAAACGGCACAGCAGATATTTTGAAGCCGAAGCCTGCCAGGATCAGCAGGTCGGCGAGCAAAATCAATACGTTGCCATTCTGCACGCCTGTCATCACCGATCTGGCGATGCCTGCCAGGTCGGTTGTGCCTGTCAAGCCGTAGAGCAGGGCGAAACCATAGAGCAAGATGGCCGATGACATTGCGCCTAACAAGACGTATTTCACGGCTGCCTCGGCTGAACGTTCGCCCGTACGCAGCAGCCCGGCCATTACGTACAGGGGAATGCTGGTGAGTTCGAGCGAAATATAGATGGTAATCAGTTCGTTGGTGCTCGCTAAAAACATCATGCCGGTGGCTGAGAAGAGCATCAACGTATAGAACTCGCCATCGGCCTTGACGTATTTTCCCACATAGCTGTACGAGGCCAGCAGCATGACGGCGACGATCATCAGGAAGACGATCTCAAAAAAGACCGCGAAAGGGTCAATCACCAGCATACCGAAGAAGGCGTAGTGGGGAGTGGACAAATAGCCGGGCGTCACTGCCTGCGCGATGGCGAAGCCAAGAGGCACGATCAGGCCGACCAGCGCGACCGTTACTGTGACGATGCGACGTTTGACGAACAGGTCCACCATCATCACCGCCAGGGCAAGTAAGGCCACAGTTGCCTCGGGTGCGAACAGATAAAGATCAGATATATGAAACATAAAACGGCTCCTTGCGTCGCCGGGCGACCACTCCGGTCGCCCCTACAGTTAATGTAAACCTACCGTCGTGGCTACATGTAGTATGGTAGACAGGGCGGGTGTAATCAGGCGTATCAGGAAACTCGGGAAGATCCCCACAAATACGATCACCACAGCCAGCGAAATCAGTGGGATGGCCTCGCGCCAGCTAGAATCGAGCAGCTTGTTCCACTGCATATTAAATGGCCCGTAGAAAACACGTTTGAGCATCCACAGCACGTAGCTGGCTGTCAGGATCATGGTGAAGACCGAGACAGTGGTTACAACGGCCCAGACCTGGTAACTGGCGGTAAAGGTGATATATTCAGCGACAAAACCTGCCAGTCCGGGCAGACCGAGCGATGCCAGGCCGGCGAAGGTGAAGAGCGTTGCCAGCAGGGGCATCTTTTTGGCTATGCCGCCAAAGATGGCGATTTCGCGTGTGTGCGCGTGATCGGAGATGACACCAACGCAGAAGAAAAGCATGCCGGTGATGATGCCGTGACTGAACATTTGCACCGTCGCGCCCGTCAGAGCCGCCTGGCGGAAGGCCATGCTGCCAAACCCTGCGGCGGCAGCCGCCACGCCAAGCAGGATTATGCCCATGTGACTCACGCTGGAGTAGGCGATCAGCCTCTTCATGTCTTTCTGCACCAGGCAGATACCCGCGCCGTAGATAATGTTGATGGTGGCAATCACCGCTAACCAGGGCGCGAACTCGCGAATACCCTCCGGCAGCAGCGTGAAACAGATGCGAATCAGTCCATATGCGCCCATCTTGAGCAGTATGCCTGCCAGGATCACGCTGACCTCCGTCGGCGCGTCGGTATGCGCGTCGGGCAACCAGGTGTGGAATGGGAACATAGGTATCTTGATGGCGAAGGCCATGAAAATCAACAGGAATGTCAGCAGTTGCCAGCTCCAGCCAAAGATGGGACTGATGCCACTCAGGAAATGTGTGGATAAGTATTGCATGCTGGCTGTGTTGCCGCCAAGCTTGAAGTACAGCAGCAGAATACCCACCAGCATAAAGATACTACCGAAGAAGGTGTACAGCAGGAACTTCCAGGCTGAATAGATGCGTCCTGGCATGCCGTGCTTCAGTGTATCGTAGCCCCAGATGCCGATCAGCAGGAACATGGGGGCGAGTTCGACTTCCCAGAAGAGGAAGAAGAGCAGCAGGTCAAGCGATAAGAATACGCCCATTACGCCGGTTTCGAGGACCAGCAACAGGGCCATATATTCTTTGACGCGCGGTTTTTCCCAGCCGCCGATAATCGCCAGCATACTCAGAAGTGCGTTGAGAATGACCATCGACAGGCTCAGGCCATCCACGCCCAGGAAATAATCGATATTGAACTGCACGCTGCTGGCCTTGAAGCTGATCCAGGAGGTGTGGATGGAGTCTGCCGGGTGATTGAGATCGCCGAAATTATAGCCATTGGCGGCGATGCGGAAAAATACCACCATCGAGAGCACGAAGACAGCGGCGGCGAAAACCAACGCTACCCAGCGTGCTACACGCGCGGGCGTGATCATCACCGCCAGCGCGCCAACCACCGGCAGGAACAGTATCCATGTAAGATCATTCGTAAATATCATAGCTTATTCCTCACCAGATCTGAAGGGACGCGATTTATCGCGTCTACCAATTGTGCTCCTACAGACCTGCGTTACTTCACAAACATGACCAGCGCGACGACCACGATTGCCAGCACCGCGATGCCACCGAAGAAACCAACCATGTAAGCCTGCACCTTGCCTGTCTCGAGGCGCCGCGCGCCTCGACCAGCGCCGGTGACCGCCCCCGCAACGCCATTGACGATACCATCGACCACGTAGGTGTCGAAGGCGGCCTCGATATGCGAGATGCCAAAGACGACGTAGCGAATGAGCAGGTCATACAGGTTGTCGATATAGAACTTGCGCAGCGTGAGGCGGTGCAGGAAGCGCAGCACGATATTACCTTCTACAAAGTCATGGATGGCAGCCAGCTCGAAGCGTGTATAAAGTACATAAGCCCAGCCCAGACCGACGAACGAGACGACCACGCCAATCCAGGTAAGCGGGTCGGTGAAGACTACTCCCAGGTCGAGATTGGGCGCGCCCGGCTGGATGTAGCCGAAGAAGCCGGTCCAGTAGCCCGCGACAATGGAAGCGATTGCCAGCAGCACGAGCGGAATAGTGATCGTGCGCGGCGATTCGTGTGGTTCGCCTTCGCCGCGATAGGTGCCGCCCCACAGGCCGCCAAAGCCGCCGCCCTTGCCGCCAAAGGCCAGGATGTAGGCGCGCAGCATATAGAAAGCGGTCAGACCAGCCGTGCCAAGCGTGATGACATACAGCCCGTAGTAGCCGTGCTGGAAGGCTAACCCGATAATGTTATCTTTGCTATAGAAGCCTGAGAAGAACGGGAAGCCTGAAATGGTGAGGGTAGCTACCAGCCAGGTGATAGCGGTAATCGGCATGTATTTGGCCAGGCCGCCCATCTTGCTCATCTCCTGCACCTCTTTATGCGTCGCGTGATGCAGCGCGTGAATAACGCTGCCCGCGCCCAGGAAGAGCAGCGCCTTGAAGAAAGCGTGCGTGAAGAGGTGAAACATACCAGGTCCAGGGCCAAGGACTGTGCCTGCCACACCGAGGCCAACGAACATATAGCCAAGCTGGCTAATGGTGGAAAAAGCCAGCACGCGTTTGAAATCGGTCTGTGTAAGCGCGGTCAGAGCCGCGTAGAGGGCCGTAATTGCGCCAACCCAGGCCACAACCTGGAACGCGGCCGGGTCCGCTGCCGCGAAAAGCGGGAATGTGCGCGCAACCATATACACACCGGCTGCAACCATCGTTGCCGCGTGGATCAGCGCGCTGACAGGCGTTGGACCTTCCATAGCAGGGGGCAGCCAGACAGTCAATGGAAGCTGCGCCGATTTACCGATTGCGCCGCAGAAGACCAGGATCATCGCAGCAGTCAACAGGCCGGTATTGCCTGCGAAAGCATGTATGACGCCATGTGGGTCGGTCTTCGAGGCCAATGTGGCGAACTCAAAGGTGCCGGTTGTAGTAAACAGGATCATAATGCCGATGATGAAGCCAACATCGCCGACACGGGTCGTGATAAAGGCCATGATAGAGGCAGTAGCCGGCGAGAGACGGTCCTCATCCGGTTTGGCCCGCTTGTTGATCCAGAAACCGATAAGCAAATACGAACTCAGGCCCACCAATTCCCAACCAACGAAGATCACCAGGAAGTTCTGCGCGAACACAATCACCAGCATGGAAAAGGTGAAGAGCGAGAGATACGAGAAGAAACGGGCATAGCCCGCCGAGTTTTCCATGTAACCCTGCGAGTAGAATTGCACCAGCAGCGAGACGGTCGTCACCACCACCATCATAGTAATGGCCAGGGTATCCAGGTGGAAACTGATGATGTAGCTGGCAGTTCCCTGGTTAAACCAGTCATAGGAGAGGACGGTAACGCCGCTTGTTGGGAGCGCCGGAGCAATATTAATCACGCCCGCCGAGTTGAGCAGGATCAGCCAGGAATAGATGCAGGCGAGCGCCAAAATCACGATGCCGGTGTAACCACTCACCCTGGCCCCCATCGTCAGGCGCGGGACTTTTGGGTCTTCATCATCCTCTAAAACCTCCTCTTCCCCATGCGGTCCATGCCCTTCCATCAATTGGGTGCCGCTCTCCTCTGCAGCGAGAGCCGCCGCTTCAGGCCCGGAAGTCGCTGCCACGCGCCCACGGCTGGCGAGATCCCACATGCGTGTCCCGAAAATAATCACCGCGAAGGAGAAGAGCGGTGATAATAAGATCAGCCAGGAATCTTGATAAAAAGCCATGATATCACCACTTCATCAAATTGATCTCGCCAACATCGACCGTGCTGCGTTTGCGGTAGATCGAGATAATCATTGCCAGCGCCACTGCCGCTTCTGCTGCGGCGACGGTGATGATAAAGATGGCGAAGATCTGCCCGGTCAGGTAGGTCGAGTAGGGTTTGACCGTGTTAAAGAAAGAAAAGCCAATCAATGTAACATTGACGGCGTTGAGCATGATTTCGATGCCCATCAGTATCGCAATGGCGTTGCGTTTGGCCAGAGCGCCGTAGAGACCAATGCAAAAGAGCAGCGCGCCCAATACCAGGAAATGATTTAAGCTCAGTCCCATATATCATTCCTCCCTGCCAATCACTATCGCGCCCACGATGGCTACGAGCAGCACCAGAGAAGCAATTTCAAATGGAAGGACGTAGCTATAACAGGTGGGGCTATACAAGAGTTGGCCAATATAAACGACGTTGTTTGGTGGCAAATGGCAGGCGGATGAGCCATAGCCTGCTCCACTGCCGCCGTGCGCGGTGGAGTACTGGCTGAACGTGGCCGCAAAAATAATGGCCGCTCCGACCAGTGTGCTGATGATCGCTGCTAACCACCACTGCTTGTTGTTGGGGTTGCTGTTCGTGCTCAGGCTATCGGTGCGCGTCAGCATCAACGCGAAGAGCACCAGTATGGCGACTGCTCCCGCGTAGATCAATATCTGCACGATGGCGATAAATTCGGCATTGAGCAAAAGGTAAATACCGGCGGCCATCGCAAACAACATGACCAGAGCTAACGCGCTATGCACAATATTGCGCATGCTCACCACCAGCAAGGCGGAACCCACGAGGATGATAGCAATGATCCAGAATAGTACGGTAACTAAATCCATAAAATAGAGACCTCCTGGGACATGTTCCGATGCGTTTGTCTTCTCTGTTATATATGCTATGTTTATTGTATCGTGGCCTGTCTACTACTGGCAAGATGTTAGCTAATTTGTCAGCATTTGTTTGTGAGCTGGTATGAGACAATCGGCCTACCAACCGGTTCGTTTCCATGTAAAAGCGTCTATATTCATAAGTGTGTGATTTCGCTCTGGCGAAAGCGATAAATTGCGTCAATACGTGTTATAATTTAACAAATGCCCGGACAGAATGACACTGGATAAGGCAAAAAAACTACTATGAGCATCTTGCAACAAACGGCTAATGGCGTTCTTCCCGACTATGAAATATGCCCTGGCTGTGGATCGGCCCTGCCTCCCGGCACGATATTCTGTGGTTCCTGCGGTGAACGGTTGGATAGAATGAAAGACCTGACCGGCTTATTACGAGAAGAACAGGATATCACAACACGCTATCGAATTACATCCCTGGTGCGCCGGCGTCCCTATGTCAATCTCTACCTCGCGCTAGATAACGAGCCATCCGCGCGTGGGCGTATCGTCACTATACGCGATATCGATTTATCTTCTTTAGAAGATGAGCAGACACGTTTGAAAGCCATTGAACTGGCGCAGCAGGAGTATGACTTGCTGCGGCGCTGGCAGCCGCTCTATGTCATGTCTCCCATTGATCTGCGCTATTTTGGTGGGCATCTTTACCTGGTTGCGGCCTTCGCGCCTCTTACCGGGCCGGGGAAAGCTGCCGGGGACAGGGAAGCTGAGGTGGAGGGGAACAGAGAGGAAGCAAGAGAGTATTGGCCGCGCCTCACAACGCTCCAGGATTTTCTACAGAGCGGTCAGGGTCTGCCCTCCGAGCGGCGCGTGCTGCAAATGATGGGTTATCTATGCTCTGCGGTGGATGGGCTGCACCGCTGCCAGGTGTTGATTGGTGATCTCGACCCATATACGGTGATCCTCAATGGCGAAACAGCGGATGCCCAACCGGCTCTGATGATCTCGTGGCTGCCGCCGCGTATGAGAGCAATGCTGCCGCCGCCAAAATCCACAACGTCACCGTTATCGTATTTTATCGCGCCTGAAGCTCTGCAAGGCAGTGGAGATGTGCGCTCGGATATATACAGCCTGGGGGCCATTTTCTACCTCCTGCTCACAGGCATGCCGCCGGAAGAATCGGCGCTGCGCAGTCGTAATCGTTTGCGCACGCCGCAGGAGGTGCATGCGTGCTCATACACGCATGTGAGCGAAAGCGTGATGCAGGCCCTGGCGCTTGAGCCGTCCGAACGTTTCCAGAGCGTCGCGGCTTTCAGCGAAGCACTGCGTAATCCGCGCTACAGGCGACCAGTTTCACGGCGCGAGAGCGAACCTGCTGAACAATCGCTCGATGTCGAAACAGTGCGTATTGTGCCATTGTCACACAAGGATGTAGCGCGTTGGCGAGCCGATCGCCCGGGAGGGACGCCCCTGGTGGGTGTCCAGGGTGAGGGTGTCCCGCCAGGCTCTGTTTCTGCTGTTATACCTGTGACTCCTCCTATTGAAGACGGCGAACATCGCGCGGGCAGGAAAGTCGGGCAGCCTGCTGTTCCGACTCGCTCGTTGTTGCAGCGTGTTACGGGTAAGCTGCCGGCCATCAGGCCGGACATGTTCAAGTCGAAACCTGTGCTTCCTCAAAAGACAGCAGAGACCCCGCCCGCGGTGCAATCATACAATACACAATTCATTGCGCCCCACCCGCAGGCCGCGTCGCGAAATGGCTCCGCCTGGTTAGAGCATATAAAACACGCCGTCCTGGGAAAACAGCATAGTATCGCTGCCGCCGCCATCATCGAAACGCCCCTGCGCGTGTTGCCCGACCAGATGTATAGTATTCGCCTGCACGTCATAGGTAGAGATGAAGCGCCGCCGTCCAACGAATCTCACGAAGCGCGCCGGAGATCGGGCGCAGGGGGATTAAGCGCGCTCGCGCACGGCGATGTCGCGTTGATCGAGGTGCGTTCAGTGCTGCACCAGAGCTATGCCTATATTGTGCAACAGGCCGCCGTCACCATTCCGGCGCAGGGCTATGTCGCCGAAGTCACCATCCCTATGCAACCGCTTGTCAGCACACCAACGGGACGGCGCGACCGCTTGCACATCTTTTTCTTGAACGACCAGCGCCATCCGCTATATGAGAAGCCTTTCGTGGTGGAAATCTTTGTGTCGCATCACGTCAAACGCGGCAACGAAGGACATCACGTTTTGACGATTCCCTTGTAAAAGACGCCTCATGCTCCGAACAGAAATACAGTCCCGCCCATCATAGCATAGAGCAGTATCAGCAATAGCCCCTCTAGCCAGACGAGTTCGCCATCGCGCGTGATCTCGCTGAAAAGAAAGGTAGCCAGGCCCAACACGGCCAGTTCAATGATGCTGAATACCAGGTCAAGCCGCTGCGGCGCAAAAATGCTGGCGAGCACCAGAATAGGCGCGATCAGCAGCGCAATCTGAATCGATGACCCTGCCGAAGCTGCCAGCACCATCTCCATGCGTTTGTCCAGCGCCATCGAAATAGTATTGAAGTATTCCGGCAATCCGCCTATCAGCGGTATGAAAATCAGTCCGACAAAAGAAGCATTCCATCCCAGCGTTTTGGTGAGCGGCTCAATCGTTCCTACGAGTATCTCAGAAAGCACGGCGACTCCTGCTGTCGCAATGGTCAGCAAGAACAAGGCCAGCCAGAGGTTCGGCTTTACTTCTTCCTGCGCGGGCTGCTGTGGAGTAGTAGTCTCGCCTGGTTGCGAGTTATGTACACCTGACTCGTGAGTGAAGATGGCGTTCAGAGTTGTATCGATCTGGCGCAGCACGTCGGTTTTGCCGTGGGCTGCGCTCTTTGAGAGGTGCTGCCGGTAGGCGAGCAGGCGCGCTATAGCGGCTGAGGAACGCGCCCCCACCAGTGGTTCAAATTCTTCTGTATCGCGCGCAACTGGCTTATCACCCACTCGAAAGACGCTGAAGAGGATGGAGGCGAAATATCCCGCGAGCAGCAATACGGCAATAAAGTCTGATAGCAGCACGTCCCGCTCAAAAATCTGCGCCTGGTGATTGTGCGCGGCGAGAAGTTCGGCAAAGGTGGGCAGCATCAGGCCGCCGATACACAGGACTAGCAGCGAGGAGTACTGACTGGCCGGGCGCGTCTCAAAGTGCAGGCGCCCATGTTTGAAGGAACCGACACAGGTTGCGACGCCAAGCACAAGCAGCGCATTCCCCAGGATTGAGCCGATAATCGAGGCGCGCACAACGTCCACCAGCCCTTCGCTCAGGGCGAACAAGCCGATGATTAGCTCTGTCGCGTTGCCGAAAGTGGCGAATAGCAGGCCGCCGATGCGCTCCCCCGTGTGTTCCGCGATCTGCTCGACGGATTGACCAATCAACGCTGCCAGCGGCACGATGCCGAGACCCGCCGCTACGAAGAGCGGGATGGCCGGAGCATGCAACAGCGCAAGCAGCAGCGCCAGGACAGCGAAGATGAGCATGAAATATAGCCAGCGCGGCATAATGATTCCCTCTATACAAGTTTCCAGGGGTGTACCCTGGATTGCCAATTGCCAGGGCTTGCCCCCGCCCTGGTTGTTATATAATGGCGGTATTGCGACTCATCAATTGGCCTTATCTCACAAACGATGCAACAACAGAAAAGGAGACAGGCGTATGTCGGATCAGCAGGGCAGCTTCAGCGATGCTGATAGTTCATCGAGTACTACTGAGTATACAGCATCTCGTAAGAAAAATGTGGAGCAGGAGGAGCGTAATGACCCTATCGCGAGAATTTCGGGCACTTTCCTGGATCGCGGTGATTCGGTGATCTATGCCGTTGTCGGGATCTGTTTTCTGCTGGGAGGGCTCATAGCTTTAGGTTATAGCTTCTGGGACCTGGCAAACAATGTAACCGCCAGTCACCCATCACTTTCGCCTGCGATCCTCGCCTCGGCCATCATCCAGTTTGTTTCGGACCTCCTGCTGGTGCTTATAATCATGGAAGTGCTGGGAACTGTCACCCATTATCTGCAATCGCATACGACCTCGCTGCGCCCGTTCCTTTTTATTGGTATTGTCTCTGCCACGCGCGGCATCCTATCCATCGGTGCCAGGCTCTCCGTCGAAAGTGTGCGGCCTTCGGGACAGTCTGATTTTAATAATGCCATGATTGAACTGGGCGTGAATGCGGCAGTAATCCTCTCGCTTGGCATCACTCTGAAATTGCTTGGCAAGCTCGTCGAGGATTGACAATGTGCCGTAATCCCCGGTCGTAGTCATTGTAGGGGCGGGTGTGGAGAGGATGAGGGGTAGAGACTCTGGCGGTCGCCCTCATCTATCCTTGTACCCTTGCGGTTATCCTTGTACCTTTGCGGTCGCCCTCGTACCTCATTTCGTCAAAAATCGATGGTATTTGCCCAGGTACCAGCGCACCGTCAGCACGTATTCGGCGTGGCTCCAGGTTAAGGGTGAGACGCTGAGGGGTTCGCTGGTGAAAGGATTGACCTGTTCCGCCATCACGCCGCTTGGTAGGGCGTGCGCCTGTGCCCATTCCAGCAGGGGAAGGGCTGTGCGCAGTTCGTCGATGTTGGCCGCGCGTGCGATGCGATATTGCGCCAGCCACAAGGTGCAAATGAACCAGGGATTACCTTGGGCCTGGCTGAGATCGTGCGTCACCTGGTAATAGTAATCGTTTTCATAACGCGCCATGCCGCCAACGGAGGTTTTTACCCACAGCCTCTGCTCAATTTGCTGCATGGTGCGCTCGACCTGGCTGTCCGTCGCCTGAAACATGCCAAATTGGAATAGCCCGCACAGACTGCTGTCAATCGTCATGTCTTTGTGAATAGTGCCATCCTTATCAACGTTAATCATGCGCAGAAAGCGCCCCTGCTCCTCGTCCCACAGGTAGCGCAGAGCAGCCTGTTTGATCTCATCCGCTGCATGGCGGTAGGTAGCTGCCAGCTCAGTTTCGCCAAACAGGGCCGCAAAGTTGGATGCGGCGTCCAGGCCGGCGTAGACCGTCGCGGTCGTGTAAGTCAGTATGCCGCGCCGCTCTTCCCACAGGTCGTATGAGG
>DATGGW010000259.1:0-3074 GCA_035308345.1 Ktedonobacteraceae bacterium
AGGCGAGAATGGCCAGTGGAATGAGTACTCGTCTAACCCACCTGCTCACATCGATGTTGAGGGTGTCAGCCTGAACAGACACATCGCTCACCGATTCGCTTCGGGTGGAAAGGAGAGCATCACGATCGGATCGGGCGCTTCTGGCGGGGTTCCGCAGCGCCTTTCGGGCGGCCTGTAATCGTGATACTACTCGCCCAATCTGAACCCGGCTTCTACCGACGCTCGTTGGTGAGGCAGCCTCGACATTCAGGCGATCGTTGCTTGTTGAGCCAGCCACATCCTCCTGGCTAGCACCTCTGATCTCGTTGGCATTTTTCTCACGTTTCTCTCCCTGTTCCATTGATATCCTCTCATGCTCTACTGCGTTGCAGCAAGGCGACCAACTTTTTATCAGCGTATTTGCTCACGATAGAGCCACCAGGGAGCTTTTCATGGCGCCAGACCAGGACTCGCGGCTTCCACCGAATGCTCGGCCTGTACGTCATGCACACCCCCTCTATCCTGCACTTTACGCACGTCACGATAATACTCACGCCAGATCAGGCGATGGACGCCGAGGTAATACGGCAAACGATTGAGGTAGGGCAGAAAGGGGAAGAACACGAACACGGCGGTGAGGAAGCCCATCGTGAGCAAAACCAGCACATCGGCGTTCGTCGAGGTGTTGTATGGTGGTATCTGGTACCAGAAGGTGTAGAGCCAGAGCCATGCCTGGCCAGGGTAGTTGCCGGTCTCGTTCATCATTCCCCACTGGGAACCTAGCAGGTTGTATTGCGTCGCTTTCGCTGGCAGCGCATCCTCCGACAAAAAGAGCAGAGGTTTGGTAAAGTCATTCTGGTAGAAGCGGCCGCTGCGCAGGAGAAGGCCATCTAAGGCGCCGCTCGTGCCTAAGGTCAGCAGTTGGTTCATCATGGTGGGAAGCGGGCCGTAGTCACCCTTCGGAACGGCTAGATGACCATTGCTTCCCGTCGCCGTTCCCAACGCCGTGGTATAGGCATTTTCCCAGGTCGCTTGCTGCTTGGCACTGGCCTGAGTAAACGCCTGCAGCGACGCCGCCACCTGCGAATCGGTCTGCGCGGAGATACCCAGGGGATCGAGGACATAGACGTGCGCTGTATCGATTGGGATAGTCACTCCGGCCACTTGCTGGAGCGAAACTGGCCCGATGAACTGCACGGAACCAGTCCCCTGGTTGTAGGGTGGCCCATATTGGGCAATGGCGCCCGTGCCGGTGAGCTCCTTCATAGCGGTGGTGACGAAGCCAACCGGATTCTGCTGCGCGTACTGCTGAATCGTCAGCGGCGGCTCATCTGGCGATGACAAGAATGCGGCAAGCACAATCGACAGGACGAAGATGGCAAGCAATGCAATCAACCCTTCGCGGATCAGGTCGTAAGGCATGATGCGCAGTCCGCGATAATAGCTGGCCTGATCGTACGGGTGGGGGCGCGGCACCGCCGGAGCGGTCCGGGACTTTTTGCGCCATCCGCCTCTCCAGAGCGATTCTCTCGCACGTTCTTCCCCTACCGTTGGGGCATAGGGGCGCACGATGCCACGAATGCGGATCAGCAGCAGGTGCATACCAACCAGGCTGACAAGCAGGAGCGGCAGGAGGACGATGTGAAAGCCATACATCTGACCGAAGTTGAGCAGGTTGAAGAAGGCGCCGACCCCGATGGAGTTGACCGCATCTTTGCCCTGAGCAGCGATCCATTGGGCGCTAAAATTGGTCATAGACAGGTAGCCGGTAAAGGCGGTGCTAATGGCAGCCAGAAAGATAATCGCTCCCGATACCCAGGTCAACTTACGGCCATGACGCCATGCCCCTTTGAAAAACGCTGTCCACAGGTGCAGCGTCATCGAAAAGAAGAAGGCCTCGGCGCACCAGAAATGGAGGCTGTTCACAAAATGGCCGATGGCATTGTCATGCCACCACTGTGGCCCAAAGGCGGCCAGGATAATGCCGGAGACAATCAAGAGGACAAGGCTAGAGAGGGAGATGACGCCGAAGAAGTAGGCGGGTGAGCGCACGAATGCTGGCATGTGATCGGGAAGCAAATCTTCCAGAGGTATCCAGGTGCGCACTCGTTCACGAATTCCGGTGGTTATGTTCATGAGTGTACCCCCTCCTCTGCCATTACTTCCTCCCCATCACTTGCTCCAACGGGATTCTCAACGGCCTCGAGAGTGGAGAGGCGCTGCTTTTCCGGTGGCCTCAGCGCAACCGCCAGCGCGAAAACAAGGAGCAAAAGAGCTATCACTATCAAGTTTGCTACTGAGATCAGGATAAACCCGAAATGCAGATATTGGGCCGGTCCATTCATGAGTATGATCTCCTTCTGTGTTTGAAAAGAGCTTACCTAAAAGATGCGCATCGAGATCTGTTTTTGGGAACTGATCAGTGTGCTAATTTGTACAGTATAATGGCATACTAACCGCGCAGCGTTAAATAAAGCGTTAAAAAAATGTTACAAAGTGGGAGAGGCTGATCATCAGCACAGAATGGGGAGAGGCCATGTCGAAGAATTTACTGAGCGGCCAGCATCGCCAGGCGATTGAGGGCGGTACTCTCCATTACCGACTCACCTGCATCTTGTGCATACGCGAGCATCGACAGATAGACTTCTCGAGCCTTCTCCCACTCGGCGTTCAGTTCATACGAGCGCCCCAGGTTAGTGTAGAGATACTCAATCTCCTGCACGGGAAGTGTAGCTTTCAGGTTGGGCGATTGCACAGCCTCGGCCATCAGGTGCCAGGCCTGCTCATACAAGGTAATGGCATCGCGTGCGGCTAACACTCGCATCGCCTCATCGCCTGCCACAAGACTCCAGTGGAAGGCTGGTTCTACAAGCCCGGCAGCCAGGGCATGGTATGCCAGTACCGCAGCAGGTGCAGCCGCCGCCTGTAACGTTTTCACGGCCCGGCGATGAAAGATGGAGCGCCTCGCCTCGCCCGCCTCAGCGTAGACCGCCGCACGGATCTTTGCGTGTGCGAACACGTAGCGCCCATCAGTCCCGTCAGTCATGTATCCTCCTCTTCCTCCCCCTTCGCGCTCCGACTCATGCAACAGGTGG
>DATGGW010000260.1:0-3529 GCA_035308345.1 Ktedonobacteraceae bacterium
GTCCGGCAATGCCCGCAGCCAGCCAAGGACCGTGGCCTCCTGTCGACTCCGGCGCAGGGCCGGCACTGCCAGCTCGACCAGGTCCGCCGCGCGCGCGAAATCCTCGGCGGCCAGCGCGTGGCGGATCGCATCGGCCACTGAGCCGTGCTGCTCGTACCACGCGCTCGCGCGCCGATGCAGCGTCGCCAGCTGATCCGACTGCTCCGCCCTCAAATGCGCGGAGAGCACTTCGGCAAAGAGATGATGATAACGATACCAGTGGCGCGTGTCATCGAGCGGAACGACAAAGAAGTTGCCGCGCTCCAGAGCCTCCAGGCGCGCGTTGCCTTCCTCCTGGCCGGTGACAGCATCGCAGAGCGGGCCATGCAACCGGTCGAGAATGGAGGTCTGAAGTAAAAAGCGACGAACAGGCTCGGGCTGACGCTGCAGGACCTCTTCGACCAGATAGTCCACGATGTAGCGGTGGTCTCCGGCGAAGGCCCGGATGAACTCGGGAACATCCTGATGACTCTGCATGGAAAGCGCGGCTAATTGCAGGCCGGCAATCCAGCCTTCGGTGCGGTCTTCTAGTGCGGCGATGTCTGCCGCCGAGAGATTGAGACCCATCACCTGAGTGAGAAATCCAGCAGCTTCGAAGGCGGTAAAACGTAAGTCGGTGGCACGCAGTTCGGTCAATTGACCCTGGGCACGTAACCGGGCCAGGGGTAACTGTGGATCTTCGCGGGTGGCAATGACCAGGTGCATCTGCGGCGGCAGGTGCTCGACGAGATAGGTGAGGGCCACGTCAACTGGTCTGGCATCAATCACGTGGTAGTCGTCCAGGACGAGGACGAAATGGTCCGGGAGCCTGGTGATCTCATTGAGCAGGGCCACGAGGATCGCTTCGGTTGGCGGTGGCGGGCTTGATTGGAGCACACCCAACACCCCTTCCCCAATGGTAGGCGCAATCGTCTGTAAAGCAGCGACCAGGTACGTCAGAAAGAGTATCGGGTCGTTCTCCCCTGCGTCCAGCGACAGCCAGGCGGTCGGTCGCTCGATTCCCTCGACCCATGCACTGAGCAGCGTGGTTTTCCCAAAGCCAGCGGGGGCAGCGATGAGGGTCAGCTTGCGGTGCAGACCCTCGTTCAGCCGCTCGATCAGGCGGGGGCGGCTGACCACGTTCGGCCGAAGCCGAGGGAGATACAGTTTCGTGGCGAGAATTGGCGTAGGCATGCCGGCTTATTTTCCTTCTGACAGTTCACACGAGACAGCAACGCGAGGTGAACACGGTTGGGGTGGTGACGAGCAGCACCCAGGCTTATGTTAGTACAGGCATTGGAGCTGGTCTAACGTCCAATGCAATATACTTTTTCTGCTCTTCTTCGATATGGGTATATTGTTTACCATCATCATGAACCACTGCTTGTGCCACAATTGATCCTGGCTGCAGAACTGTGAGTGTGGATGGGTTATTTGAAATATCCTCCTGCTGCTTCTGTTGGCCCTGTGCGGGATGGAAATAGACAGCAATGCTGCCAGTCAGTCGGGTTCCCAGGATATAAAACAGCTTCTTCGGTAATGTCCAATGTACTCCATCCATGATCTGAGAGTCCACATAGCCTGTGACCCTTTTTATAGACCACGAAAGCCCATCTACAGGAGGGAGAGATGTTATCGGCGCCTTCGTCAGTGTGTTTATAAGGGTAGCGCCCGCTGACACTCCTGGGATATTGAGTTGTTCAGTAAGATCAGCAACTTTGCTCACTACCGGGGCAACAGTATCCCAGTACTGAGCGACCTTTTGCCCAAAGTCTTCTTGATGGGGCAACGGTCTCACATACTTTATCGATGCCACAATTGATTCGACTCGCCATCCACCTGTTAAAGGGAAATACAATGTTACTTCGGCGCCGGTTTCCAGGTCATGATTCCTGAATTTGTTAATCTCTTTATTTACTATATTTTCACCATGTTGGGGAAATATGGCAGCGAACCTCTCATAGAGATATTCGGAAATGCCGATTGTCCAAAAATACTCGTAAACTGGCGCCGCCACACTCATTTGTGGGTCATTATTCGTGGAATCAGCAGGGAGAGTCTCTACAAAGTTGGTAAAGATGAATGGTTGAGCTTCGCCATGCAGCTCAAGATATGGTTGCAAGCTCGATGAGTTCCAGGTACTCCAGTTAGATGGATAACAACTATCGACCTCAATCACTGGCCTTCTCCTTTCGGTTTAACTCTCCTTCACCTGCAATCCTTGTTATATATACTAAAACCTGTATTTCCCAATCCAAACTTATCATAAGATAGATTCATAAGTCAAGGCAATCAGTCTGACCAGAAGCGCCCTCCTGATTAAATCGGTTTTCCCAATTTTGTTGACTTACATCGTATCTGCAAACAGGCTGCTTACCGATTCGCCATTGTGGATGCGGCGAATCGTTTCTGCGAACAGTGGCGCAACGGACAGAATCGTCATATTGGGCAGGCGTTTTTCCGGCGGTATGGGAACCGTATTAGTTGTCACGATCTCCACAATATCTGATTGCGCGCTTAATCGCTCGATAGCCTTGCTGGTGAAAAGGCCGTGTGTGCAGACTACGCTGATATGTCCAACATTATGTTCGCGCAAACGCTCGATAATTTCGATTATAGTGCCGCCATTGGCGATCTCGTCATCTAAAATGATGGCATTCTTGCCATCAACATCGCCTACAATGGCCTCGATCACCACTTTTTCATCGCTCAAACGCTGTTTGCTGCCAGCCGCGACCGGTAATTTTAACAAACGCGCGAAATGCGATGCCGATTTGGCATTGCCGAGGTCAGGCGAAACTACCACTGTATTAAGCAGGTCGCGATTGCGAAAGTAGTTTGCCAGCACATTGAGGGCATTCAGGTGATCGGTCGGCACGCTGAAGAAGCCATGCACCTGCGCCGCGTGCAGGGTCATGGTCAACACGCGATTCGCGCCCGCAGTTGCCAGCAAATCTGCAACCAGTCGGCCCGCGATAGAGATACGCGGCTCATCCTTTTTGTCCGAACGCGCATAAGAATAGTAGGGGATCACCGCCGTTGTGCGTCCCGCCGATGCGCCCCGCGCCGCGTCCAGCATGAACAACAACTCCACCAGGTTTTCCTGTACCGGCGGCACCAGCGGCTGGATCAGAAAGACATCACCTTCACGGCAGTTGGCATTGAGTTGGACGTACAAACAGTCATTGCTGAAACGCCGGAAAGTGCTTTTAGACAACGGCACTCCCAGGAACTTGCATACTTCTTCCGCCAGTTCTTTATGCGCCGAACCACTGAAAATCGTAATCTCACGCACGGGCAACTACCTCGGTTTTACATCAGCAAATCGCGGGCAATCACCAGGCGTTGAATCTGGTTAGTGCCCTCGTAAATCTGGGTGATCTTGGCATCACGCATCATGCGCTCCGCCGGATATTCCTTCATGTACCCGTAGCCGCCGAGAATCTGGATGGCATCGTTGGTCACATCCATGGCGGCATCCGAGGCAAACATTTTTGCCATTGATGAGTAT
>DATGGW010000261.1:0-21772 GCA_035308345.1 Ktedonobacteraceae bacterium
CCCTGAGACCATCTCACCCGCGCTTCTGCACTGGAGTGAATTACCCGATTTTGGCCCGCAGGAGATGAAACCATCGGGCCAGGATAACGCATCATCCTTCCTCACCGCCGACCACATTGAAATCGAGCTATTGCCCGATGATATGTTCGCATTCTTTGAAGAACACACGCAAACTGACCCACAGCTTGAACTTCCCTGGTGGCTGCGCAAAATCACCATTTCAAACAGCGAAGCCGAAAGTGGCAAGCCTATCGACCAGGAAAGCATGCGCACTAATCGGCTGGTCCAGCGCTGGGTAGAGCGCTGGGGGCGCCAGTCCTCAAGCGCCTTCACCCCTGAAGATGAAATCGAAAGCGAAGGTATTCAGGATGAAGAATAGCGCCGAACCTGACTTGCTTAACCAGCTCGACACCGTTTTCACGCAGCTGGACCCCCAGGCGGTTGAACAGTTCTATCTCTCATACCAACAATGGGCGCTACAGCAGCGCGTCGCCGACCTGCAACAACGCGTAGTCCTGGTACGCCAGCAACAGGCTGATAATGAGCTGCGCATACAGCAGACACAGCCCTCGCCTATAGCGCTTGCTGCCCTGGCGCGTCTCCAATCTAATGGCGTCAGCGACATTGAACTGCTCGACATCATGCTTGAGCGCGGTGAGGCATGGCTGGATCAAACGATGCAGCGTCTCGACTACTGCGAACAGTTCAATGACTTCATCAGTGATGACTATACGCAATGGTGTCAACGCGCTCTCGAAGGCGCATTTGACTGGATCGACTCGCTGCGCGAAGCCACCGGTGCCGCACTTCAAGCAGCGCCTGAAGCTCCTCCCGAAATAGTATCGACCGATAGCGACGAAGCCGGGGTAGTCGAAGCCTTGCTCCTGCAAAAGCTCGCCAGCGAAGAGGAGCAAGAGGATCTCTCCTGGCAAGAAATCACGCTCAAGCAAACAGCAGTCAAGTTGCCTCAGGAAGAAATGGCAGCCGCTGCTCCAGAAGAAACAGAGGCATTCCACGACGCTGCAATAGCTCCTGCATCAGAGAGTGAGCAACCGGAACTCGACAAGTTTAACGCGCCACCGGAACTTTCCCCGGCAGAGGACACAATCGATAACGTGTACGAGCAGATTGCTCCAACAGAAGTTGCCGCGCCCGAAGATATCCCCGCTCCTGTTGAAAGCGCTCAAAGTGAAATGAACGAGCCTGGCGAGGTAGAGAATAGCTCAACCGCAGAGGCTGCTTCACACGAAGAACAAGTGCTATCGATAGCTGAACCTACAACGTCTGCTCGCCGTATACCCAGAAAACGAGGATGGCTGCGCCGTTTGATATATATCCTGTCGGGGAAATAACCCTCATTTCCTGAGAGAAATACAAGAGCACCCTCCGTAGTCATTGTAAGAGCGGGTGAGGGGAGAATGTGGGGTGGAGACCCTTGCGGTCGCCCTTGTCCTTTGTGTCCCTACAAGTCTTTACAAATTCATCGCAATGGATAAGGAGGACGAGTATTTCGAGTTTGGTTCCTATGTATACCCGGCATCGGTACAATCATTGGTAGAGAATACTGCCTGGGAGCCATCCCCGCCTGCGCCTGCTGCTCAAGTTCCGCCACTCTCCTGCGCAGCTTTGCTAGTGCGCGTCGATCTCGCAGGGCCGACAACACGGTCACAATATACAGCAGCAGCGCGCCCGTCAAACACGAAAGTAGCAACAACGCGCCTAATGGCAGAACCGGCGCGCGCCAGCCAAACAATGTCAGGTGTACCTCGATCATCAACGTCGCACTGTTCTCAAACGCCAGCACAGCCAGCGTCCCGGTCGCCAGCGCAAAAATCATGAGCACGATATATAACAAGGCAACCTCCTCTAGAGAGAGAACATATACGACGAGACACCACCCTCATCAATAAACTAGTATAGGCAGCCGTTTTTTCTGATAGCGATGAGAAATAAGTAACAGGAGTATCTTTTTGGGTAAATGCTTGACAATACGGTAGCTCAGACATACCATAATGACCAATAAAGGCGCGTTGTAAGAGGCATTCCAGTGTTATTCGAAGACTACATAAAAGACAATCCAGTACACGGCCCGGTGCGCACTCAGTATTTACAGATCAAACGCCAGCATCCCGACGCCATTCTTTTCTTCCGTATGGGCGACTTCTACGAGATGTTTGATGATGACGCCGAAATTGTGGCGCGCGAACTGGAGATCGCCCTGACGAGGCGCGATTTTGGGCGCGGCGAAAAATCGCCGATGGCGGGCATCCCGCATCATGCCGCCGATGGCTACATTGCGCGGCTCGTCGGCAAAGGCTATCGTGTTGCTGTGTGCGAGCAGACCAGCGACCCGGCGCTGTCTAAGGGGCTGGTTGACCGTGAAGTCGTGCGCATCGTCACCCCCGGCACGGTCATCGACTCGGCCATGCTTGCCGCTAAACGAAACAACTTCCTGGCTGGCGTGGTCGTGGGACGCGAAGCGGTGGGCATCGCCTACGTGGATATCACTACCGGCGAATTTGCCGTGACGCAATTCAGCACTCCAGAACCGGGACTCGCGCTGCAGCAGGAAATGGCGCGCGTCGCACCCGCCGAAGTTATCGTTGAGTCGCGCAATACCCACCTGGGCAGCCGTAAACGACGCTGGCTGGCCGCCGTGATGAACGAGATACCTGTCTCCAAAGTCGGCAGCAACGGCAATCCCAACGCCGATGTTGACGAGGCCATCGCCGCCGCGCACGATACCTACACTGCCAACATGCAAGATGAGCAATCGTTTGACGATGACGACGATGCCGCGCCGCTGGCAAAGACGCTGGCAGGCATCGCCGGACACGTCACCCCTTACGATGCGCGTTACTTTTCAGAGGACGATGCCCGTCATCGCTTGCTGACACATTTCGATGTAGCCTCGCTTGAGGGTTTCGGCTGCGCCCATCTGCCACTCGCCATTCGCGCCGCGGGAGCTGTGCTGGCTTACGTGCAGGAGACGCAAAAAGGCATACTGCGCCAGCTCACCGCCCTGGAAACCTATTATACCAACGCCTTTATGACGCTCGATCCGCACACACGGCGTAACCTGGAACTCTTTGAAAGCGGACGCACCCTCTCGATTAAAGGCTCGCTGCTATGGATACTGGACAAAACGCGCAGCCCCATGGGTGGACGCCTTATGCGGCGCTGGATTGGTCAGCCGCTGCTCGATATCCAGGCGCTGCAACATCGCCAGCAGATCATCGGCGAGTTGCTCACCGACACCCTCACCCAGGCGCGACTGGCAGAAAGCCTGAAAAAAGCCGGGGATATCGAACGCCTGGCTAACCGGGTACGCCAGCGCATCGCCTCACCGCGCGACCTGATCGCGCTGGCTGTTGGGCTGCGAGCCGCCGCAGATGCGCGTTCCTGTCTGCCAGCCGACGCCGCTGAACATATGCCAGCGCTGGCCCGGCTCGTGCAACAACTAGCAGATAACGAGGACACCATCCGCCTCATCGAAAGCGCGCTCGTTGACGAACCACCTTTGAGCGCGTCCGAAGGCGGAGTGATACGTGAAGGCTATAGCGAAGAACTCGATAAGGTCAATCATACGTCAAAGCATGGACAGCGATGGATTGCCGAAATGGAGCAGCGCGAGCGCAAGCGCACAGGCATCAACAACCTTAAGGTTGGCTATACGAAGGTCTTCGGCTACTTTATCGAGGTTTCCAATGCCAACAAGGACCGCGTTCCACAGGACTACATCCGCAAACAGACGCTGACCGGCGCTGAACGTTTCATCACGCCCGACCTCAAGGAATATGAGACGCTGGTGCTCAACGCGCAGGAGCGCATCAACAAACTTGAAAGCGAACTGTTCGCGCAGTTGCGCGCGGAGATCGCCATCCACGCTGCGGAGCGCATCTTGAACACCGCGCATGCGCTGGCCGAAATCGATGTCTATTTGAGCCTCGCCAGCGTTGCCGCGCAGCGCAACTATTGCCGTCCCACGCTTAACGACGGCGACAGCATCCATATCGTAGCCGGTCGTCATCCCGTGATCGAGCAATCGCAGGCGGACACGCCGTTCATTCCCAATGACGTAGAACTCTCGAACCGGCAGGCGCAGATCTTGATTATCACCGGGCCAAATATGGCCGGTAAATCCACCTATCTCCGGCAGGTCGCCCTGATCGTGCTGATGGCGCAAATCGGCAGCTATGTGCCTGCCGAAGCGGCCGCTATCGGCCTGGTTGATCGCATCTTCACGCGCATCGGAGCGCAGGACGACCTGGCGACGGGCCAGAGCACCTTCATGGTTGAGATGGTCGAAACTGCCAACATCCTGCACCATGCCACGCCGCGCAGCCTGATTATCCTCGACGAAATCGGGCGCGGCACCAGCACCTATGACGGGCTGTCCATCGCGCGGGCCGTTGTCGAATACCTGCACAACAACAAACGCTGCGGCGCGCGCACGCTCTTCGCTACGCATTATCACGAACTGGTCGAGGTCGCGAAATCGCTGCCGCGCGTGCAATGCATGAACGTCGCCGTCACGGAAGAGGAGGGCAAAGTCGTCTTCCTCCACAAAATTATTCCCGGCGGGGCGGATAAGAGCTATGGCGTGCATGTGGCACAACTGGCAGGCATTCCCAGACCCGTTATTCACCGCGCCGAGGAGATTCTGGCGGAACTGGAGCAAAAGGGCGACGCGAAGGTACGCCGCAAAGCCATGCGCGACATGGAGACCCCCTCTGTACTACAAATGACCCTTTTCTCCGCTGAACAACACCCATTGATCGAGGAACTCAAGCAGCTCGCCATCGACGAGCTGACCCCCATCGAAGCGATTGGCAAGTTATACCAGCTGCAACAAAAAGCACGCAAAAGGGATTGAATACGTATATAGAGTAGCAACTAGCGACGCCGGGGCCCGCCCGTACCCTGTACGACCTGGTTTGCGCAGTAAGCATAGCGTTTCGTAGCAGGGTAGGGGCGGGGCTTGCCCCCGCCCTGATAAATGTATTTGTCCTTCAGTGCCTTCAGGTGCTATCATGAAGGAAGTTACAAAGAGTTTAGAAATTTACAAGGGAGAGCAGAATACACATGACCAATCCATTGCAACAACTTAAAACATTCGGACAAAGCGTCTGGTATGATAACATTGACCGCGGCCAGCTTGTCTCCGGTCAGTTTAAACGCTTGCTAGACGAAGACGGCGTAGTCGGCGTTACCGCCAACCCCACCATTTTCCAGAAGTCCATCAGTCACGGCAATGCCTATGACGAGCAGATGAACCAGCTTGTTCGCGAGGACAAGAGCGCCAACGACATTTATGAAGCGATGGTAATACAGGACATCCGCGCCGTGGCCGATCTCCTGCGTCCCATTTATGACCGCACCAATATGCAGGATGGCTACGTCAGCCTGGAAGTCTCGCCCGAACTGGCGCATGATACGAACGGCACCATCGCTGAAGTGCGCCGCTTCTGGCACACGGTCAATCGGCCCAATCTACTCGTCAAAATTCCTGCCACGCCGGAGGGCATTCCAGCCATCCAGTCCTCCCTGAGCGAGGGTATTAACATCAACATCACGCTGATCTTCTCAATTGAGGCTTACCGCGACGTTACGGAAGCGTATCTCAACGCCCTGGAAGAGCGCAACGCATCGGGCAAAGACATCAGCCATATCGCCTCGGTCGCCAGCTTCTTCGTCAGCCGCGTAGACACCCTGGTTGATAAATTGCTGGAAGATAAAATCAAGGCCACCTCCGACAGCGCGGAACAGCAGAAGCTGAAAGCGTTGGAAGGTAAGGCCGCCATCGCCAATGCCCGCCTGGTCTACCAGGAATTCAAACGCATTTTCAGCACGCCGCGCTTCGAATCACTGAGGCACAGCGGCGCGCATGTGCAGCGGCCATTGTGGGCCAGCACCAGCACGAAAAATCCTGCTTATCGTGATGTTCTCTACGCTGAGCAACTCATCGGACCCAACACCGTTGATACCATGCCGTTGGAAACCATCGAGAACTTCAGCGATCATGGCATCGCCGCTCTTACCATCGAGAACGACATCCCACAGGCGCGAGCGGAACTGGACGCGCTTGAAGCGTTGGGCATCCATTATGACGCTGTGACGCAGCAACTGCTTGACGAAGGCGTACAGAAATTCGCGGATTCCTTCCACGAACTCTTCAAGGGCATCGAAGAAAAGAAAAAAGCCATCCAGGGGCAGCAAGTTACCCGCTAAATACTAACTAGAGGAGAGACACTCATATGCCTCAACGCAGCGCAGTAGAGGCTCCCAATCCTCTACGTGAGGGTATACGTATCAAAAATAGCCCTGAGCCGTGTGTCATGGTCATCTTCGGGGCAACCGGCGATCTGACACACCGCAAGCTGCTTCCGGCGCTGTATAATCTTGCGCTGGAGCACCCGCTCCCGGCGGGTTTTTCCGTGGTTGCCTTCGCGCGGCGGTCCTACACCGATGAGCAGTTTCGCCAGCAGGCGCTTGATTCGATCAATGAATACTCGCGCCAGAAGCCGGTTAACCCGCAGGTGTGGGAAAATTTCGCCGCCGGCATCCACTACCTGCAGGCTGATTTCAACGATCCCAAGGGCTATGAGAAGCTGAACAACCTGCTCAACCTGCTCGATCAGGAGCGCGGCACAGGCGGCAATCGCATCTATTACCTGTCAACGCCGCCCAGTCAGTATCCCGAAATTATCCAGCGCCTCGGCGCGGCTGGTCTGAACAGGAGCCGCAAAGGCTGGACGCGCATTATTGTCGAAAAGCCTTTCGGGCACGACCTTACATCCGCTAAAGAACTGAACCGGCAGGTTGGCAAAGTCTTCAAAGAGGATCAGGTGTATCGCATCGATCACTACCTGGGCAAAGAAACGGTGCAGAACATCCTCGTCTTCCGCCTGGCCAATGGCATCTTCGAGCCGGTGTGGAACCGCCGCTATGTTGACCACGTGCAGATCACCGTTGCGGAAAACATCGGACTGGAAGGGCGCAGCGGCTATTATGAGGAATCGGGCGCAATTCGCGACATGGTACAAAACCATGTGCTACAATTGCTCTCCCTGGTTGCGATGGAGCCGCCGATCACTTTCGATGCCAACGCCGTGCGCGACGAAAAGGTTAAAGTCCTGCACGCCCTGCAGCCCCTGACCGGGCAGGATGTAGTCACCAACATGATTCGCGCCCAGTACGGCCCCGGCTGGGTAAGCGGACAGCAGGTGGTGGCCTATCGCCAGGAGCCCGGCGTTTCCCCCTCTTCCATGACCGAGACCTACCTGGCTATGAAGGTGTTCATCGATAGCTGGCGTTGGGCCGGCGTGCCATTTTACCTGCGCACCGGCAAACACCTGCCCAAACGAGTTACCGAAATCGCCATCCAGTTCAAACAGGCGCCGTTGATGCTCTTCAAACGCAGCGAAGCATATGGCCAGGTCGAGCCAAACGTGCTGACCCTGCGCATCCAGCCGGACGAGGGCATATCGCTCAAGTTTGGCGCAAAGGTTCCAGGCACGGAGATGCAGATTCGTTCTGTCAATATGGATTTCTTCTATGGCTCCTCCGGCTTCCGCGAGCAGCCAGAAGCCTACGAACGCCTCCTACTCGACTGTATGCTGGGCGACTCGACGTTGTTCACACGCCGCGACGAGGTAGAGGCGGCCTGGACATTTATTCAGGGCATCCTGGACGAATGGAGACACGAACCGGCAGAAACCATCCAGACCTATGAATCCGGCTCCTGGGGGCCGCAGGCTGCCGACGAATTTATCTGGCGCGACGGTCGCAGATGGCGGCGTCCATAAAGATCAGAATGTGCAGCTAATAATAGTCATCGCTCATACCAGTGAACAACGCAGTTCCATAACAGAAATGGGAAACAAGCATGACGAATGACACCGCTAATGGTCCTGGTATACGTTTACCCTGGGCCGGAAAATTGGTACGCATCGAGGAAATCGAACAGACGCTGACCTCTTTG
The DNA here is from genome assembly GCA_035308345.1 of Ktedonobacteraceae bacterium. Classification (GTDB taxonomy): domain Bacteria; phylum Chloroflexota; class Ktedonobacteria; order Ktedonobacterales; family Ktedonobacteraceae; genus CF-113. The sequence continues at coordinate 7,985 of DATGGW010000261.1, forward strand.
TGGAGCATGTCTCACGATAACCTGCGCACCGGCGCAAACATCAATGTACGCACCAGTGTATTAAACCTCGTCATCTGTACACCTGATCTAGAAACTGCCCAGCTCGCCAGCAAGGTTTTACGAGATTTATCAAGTACGCACCTGGCTCGTGTTGCCATTGTGGCGCTTGACAGCAATGAACCCGTTCCTTCTATATCAGCATGGGTCACGCTGAGATGTTTCTCTATGATCTCAGACCTGATGCGTCACTGCTTCGAGCAAACCACCTTACTGACGAAAGGCAGCGCCACCCGCGCCGCGGGCAACATCCTGCAACCCCTGCTCAAGCCAGACCTGCCCGTCTATCTCTGGTGGCTTGGCGATCCACCTGACCAGGATGACCCCACTTTTCATAATCTTGTCGATCTCAGCAATCGCATCATTTTTGACTCGACCAGCTTTTTCGCTCCAGAGCAGGATATCCGCACGCTTGCCGCGCTTTGCAAGGCCGCGCCAGACTCGGCATTAAGCGATCTCAATTGGGGAAGATTGACGTCCTGGCGTGAACTCGTCATCCAGTTCTTTGATGTGCCGGAATACCGCCCGTATCTCTCCGGCATTCAGAGTATCGAGATTGAACATGCAGCCGCGCCACTCGCCGCGCCTGGGCGCACAGACGAGGGCGATGTCTCGCCTAACCCAACCCGCGCCTTGCTGCTCGCCGCCTGGCTCAAAGAAAGGCTCGGCTGGCCACTCTCGGCACATACTGCGAACAATCATCATGACACCGCCAGTGGCTCCTATCACTGGGAGATGCAGCGCATGGCAAACCAGCGCGTGGCCCAGCTTGCATCGCCCAGAACTAAGTCTGGCCGTCTGGGCTCGCGGCCTGGCAGCATTACCATTCGCCCAAAGGTACGCTCTGAGATGCGCCCCGGCTCAATCGTCCTGGTGCGCCTGGTCAGCATTGCCGACAATAAAGAGGCCATCTTCACCATCAGCCGCGATGCCGACCTCGACCACGTATATACCTCGGTTGAACTGGAACAAGAAACACGCCAGAAGCGTATTGTCAGTCTGACTACGCAGCATAAAGAAAGCGATCTTTTACGCGACGAACTGGAAATCACTGGACACGATTACCTGTATGAACAAACATTGCAGGAAGTCGCCGACCTTCTCGATGCCGAACGATGAACGGATACCATTACCTTTTTCGGTCGTCAATGTCCAGCAGATATTACCCAATAGATGGGAGTTATATATGCACATCGCCATTTATCCTGATCTCGCTACCATTAGCCAGCAAGCCGCCGCTTATATTATGCGCATTATCAACGAGGCCATCGTCACACGCGGCCGCTTTGCAATCGCTCTTTCCGGTGGCAACACGCCTAAAGAACTCTACGGCCTGCTTGGAAGCGAGCCATATAAGAGCCAGATCGACTGGCAGCTTGTAGATATTTTCTGGAGTGACGAACGCTGTGTCCCGCCTGACGACGCGGAGAGTAATTACAATATGGCGCACGAAGTATTGCTAAGCCACATACCCATACCAGCAGCCCAGGTTCATCGCATGCCCGCTGACCAGCCCGACCGCGACGCCGCATCGCTGGCCTATACGCAGGAAATGCAGCGTGTTTTCGGCACCAACGGCATCCCAGGCTTTGACCTTCTCCAGCTTGGCATGGGACCGGAGGGTCACACGGCCTCGCTCTTCCCGCACCAGCCATCACTGCACGAGACTGAACGCCTGGTCATGCCCGTCTCGGTTCCCAAGCCACCGCCCGATCGCCTGACTTTCACCCCGCCCATTCTGAACGCCGCCCGCAACGTACTCTTCCTGGCAACAGGCGCTGACAAAGCGGATGCCTTGCACGCCATCATCGAGGGAGAACACAACCCCGACGAATATCCCGCGCAAATCGTGCGCCCGCCCAAAGGTGAGGTCACATGGATGGTAGACAGTGCGATTGCGCAAAAGATACATGTAAAATCTTGAGAAAGGCGCGCTATCTATGATCAGTATTGTCCCATCAATTCTATCCGCCGATTTCACACGCCTGGGCGAACAGGTGCGCGAGGCCGACGCAGCGGGCGCGCAGCGCATCCAGATCGATGTCATGGACGGCCATTTCGTGCCCAACATCACTATGGGACCAATAGTCGTCGAGGCGGTGCGCCGCTGCACGCGGCTCCCACTCGAAGCCCACCTGATGATTACCAACCCAGCGCAATACATCGAGGATTTCGCCAAAGCCGGAGCTGATGTCATCATCGTCCACCAGGAGGTCTGTCCTCACCTACACCGCGTTATCCAGCAGATCAGAGCAGCAGGCAAGATGGCCGCCGTCGCGCTCAACCCATCAACTCCCACCATATTGTTGGAGGATATACTCTCCCTGATCGACATGGTGCTTATTATGACCGTCAACCCCGGCTTCGGCGGCCAGGAGTTCATCCCTGAAACACTGCCCAAAATCGCCGGTCTGCGCCAGGTGATCACCACACGCGGCCTGCACTGCGATATCGAAGTCGATGGCGGCATCCACGAGGCAACCGCTCCGCTGGTAGTCAAAGCTGGAGCCAACCTGCTGGTAGCGGGTTCGGCTGTGTATAACCAGCAAGAGAGCGTAGCGCAAGCCATTACGCGGTTACGCAGAGCAATCGGATAGGTACAGAGAGGAGAGGTTGAGGAGCAGACGAAGCTATGAAACCAATCACCGTCACCATCACTACGAAAAGGAAAGACCAGGTCATAGACATCACGGACACTATCGAGTCACACCTGGACAATGCGCCGGACCCCGATGGCGTCTGCGTCATCTTCGCCGCCCATACCACCTGCGCCCTCACCACCGCTGATTTAGACCCTGGCACCGATCTTGATTTGTTAAATGTACTAAGGCATGTGCTGCCGCAGCTATCCTATCGCCATCCACACGACCCCTCTCACGCGCCCGATCATATTCTCTCCTCGGTTATTGGCCCATCTGTAGCTATTCCCTACCAGCATCGCAAGTTGCTCCTGGGAACATGGCAGCGCGTGATTCTGGTTGAATTGGATGGGCCGAGGCAGCGAACGGTGCATATCTCGTGCTTCTGAAGTACTTTTTATCGCTTCTCGCTATTCTTTCCGAGGTTGGACGCTCACCCCGTCCGTGCTCTGCCGCTGCGAGCTTGTCAGGTAGCGGCGATTACAGATTTCATGTGATAGGATAATAAAAACGCTGCTGTTTGTGCAAGGGGGCCATATGACGACAGATGATATCCTCGGACTCGTCCTCTCCTATGTCTTTGCTTTCAGCATGCTATTTATTGTCGAAGCCATCCGGCGCTGGCGCAAGTATCCCACGGAGTTCACCCGCAAACTCGTGCATATCGGCGCGGGCATGTGGATATGGGTTATCCTGTTGCTCTTCGATCACTGGCAATTTGCCATCATCCCGACGGCCACTTTCATTATCTTCAACGCGCTTTTCTTGCGCTATGACATATTCAGCGCCATGGATCCCAAAGAGGGAGCGACACCCGGCACTGTCTACTTTGCCTTCTCATGCACACTGCTGCTCTTTCTCTTTCATAGTGGATGGGAACAGGGCTTTCCACGCGGTAGTGAATATTATGCCATGTCCGGTATCATGGCTATGACATGGGGCGACGCCTTCTCGGCCATCATCGGCAAACGCTTTGGCAAACACAGCTATAAAGTTCTTAGCAGCAAAACCCACAAGCGCACGCTCGAAGGCTCGCTGGCGGGTTTTGTCTTCACCTTCGCCGCCGTCTCGATCACGCTGGCTATCCTTTCACCGCTCAGCCTGCCGCTCATCCTGCTGGGCGGACTCTTCGCTGCTATCGTGGGAACGCTGCTCGAAGCTGTCTCACCCTACGGGTCGGATAACCTGACGGTGCCGATTGGAGTGGCTATCGTCTTGTTCTGGTTGGGGCTTTAATCTATGCAACCTATAAAGGATTAGTCCACTATGGCAACTGGTATCATCACCTGGGAAGCGTTCTTGCAGCGCATGCATAATCACTGGCTACAATGCTAGGCATCAGCAGGCGATTCATCCGGCAGCGCTACATTTTTATATAGAGCAGCAATTGGAAAGCTTATATTGATGCTTGCCAGTTCCACCGTATCGCCGGGGCCGAATGCATGCAATGTCCAGAGATTCTCAGTTTCGCGCCGGAATACCTCGACTGCCTGTCGCTGTGTATCTATCAAGACATATTCCTGTATTGTTGGGCATGCTCGATAATAGGAAAACTTTCTGCCTCGATCATATGCTTCTGTACTGGAGGAAAGCACTTCAAACACAAGGCGGGGATGTTCTAATGTACTAACCTCACCAAGGTCTCGTGGATCGCAGCTTATGGTGACATCCGGGTATACATAGCGTTTTCTTGAAAGTCGTACTCGCATATCAGAAGTATAGACAACACATGAATTGCTTTGTTGCAAACGATTTAGCGCCGTTATGAGATTGCCGCCAATGATGGAGTGGTTAGCGGTGCCACCAGCCAGCATATACACATAGCCGTCAATGTATTCGTACCGCCCATCGAGGCTATTGCTATCAAGCTCCAGATACTCCTCAACATTCATATACAGCCCGCGAGGATTATCCACCATCGTTTTATCCCCTTCTCAGGTAGAAAACCGTTTTCTCTACAACAACGATAACAGATACACGTCGATAAGGCAAGCGCTTTTTGTGCCAGGGCTTTGCGAAAGTTGCGGTCGCCCTTGCAGCTCGACTTTCGCAAAGCGCTTTTTGTGCAATAATGAGAGAGTATTTCGCTAAGAAAGGTTCACATCCCCATGCATGACGACATCACCGACATTCCTGGCATACGTGTTGGGCATGATACCAATCTCGAAGCGGGCACGGGCTGCACCGTCATTCTCTGCGACACACCCGCAGTCGGCGGCGTCGATGTGCGTGGCGGGGCGCCAGCTACGCGCGAGACGGACCTGCTGCGCCCCATGAACCTGGTGGAAGGCATCAATGCGGTATTACTCACAGGCGGCAGCGCATTTGGATTGGATGCGGCGAGCGGCGTGATGCGTTATCTAGAAGAACGTGGTATCGGCTACGATACAGGGGTGGCGCGCGTGCCTATCGTCCCGGCAGCCGCCATTTTTGACCTCGCCTTTGGGTCCGCCAGCATCCGCCCCGACGCAGCAGCAGGCTACCGCGCCTGCGAGCATGCCACCGACGATGCATTTGCGCAAGGCACAGTAGGTGGAGGAACGGGCGCGACGGTGGGAAAGATGGCCGGCGCGGACTTTATGATGAAAGGCGGGCTTGGGTCGGCCAGCATGCAGCTTTCTGATGGCACACTGGTCGGCGCGCTGGTAGTCGTCAACGCGCTGGGCGACATTGTCGACCCGCAGACGCGGCAGGTCATCGCGGGCGCGCGCAATCCCGACAGCAGTGGCTTCCTGACAGCCAATCCTTTGGGCAATACCACAATTGCTGTTGTTGCCACCAGCGCCGCCCTGACCAGGGAGCAGGTCAACAAGATGGCGCAAATGGCGCACAACGGTATAGCACAGGTCATTCGCCCTGCGCATACAATGTTTGATGGTGATACCGTCTTCGCGCTTGCGCTGGGGCCAACCTCGCAGCAGCTTCATGATTCGTCGTTAGCCGCGATACAAATAAGTACCATCGGAGCAGCGGCAGCGACAGTTTTAGCGCGAGCTATCATCAAAGCCGTCCGCAACGCCACCACATTGCATGGCGTACCAGCGATTCAACCGTAGAAGCCCCCCTTGCCTGTATCTCCCCGATGAAGCAAAGTCGAGCCACTCATCAGGGCTGCAACATTACGAATAACACAATGCCTCCGCCAACCAGCATCACGACAACACATGCCAGGATCACCAGCATGAACGCCAGACTACGCTGCGCCGCAGCCGCATCCGGCAGTTTCTCGCTGGCGCGTCGTTCAAGGCGCGGGGGCAACTCACGTTTCGCCGTCAGGGTCTTCAGACCACCAGTCGCGAGATCCCAGGAGTTTCCAGCAAAATCGGTGACACGTCTACGAGCATCAATCTCAGATGGTTCTGTTGTATATCCAGGCGGCGTCGAAGGGCTCGACGGCGTAATGGGGTAATCAGGATGAGGAGGCGTGGGAGGAGTAGAAAGCATCGAGTGAGTAGGTGGGTTCGAGTGTGGTTGTTGAGACAGAAATCTCGAAGACTGAGCATCAGGTGTTGGCAACGTCACAGTTTTCTCCACTCAAGGAACCAAAGCCCAACCGCTTCACAAAAGAACAGCCTACGGGAAACGCGCTACGGGAGAGACAACACAACAGACCGATGTGTATAACTACATCTACTATTGTATTCAACGAATGAAAAGAATCAAAGGAACTATGACTTATGGGTTTTGAAAAAGATTTGGTACGGACGCGATAAATGGGGTCCCTACAGATCAATCAACAATTCCAGCAGTGCGTTAAGCATACGCGCGGTCGCTCCCCAGATGCGATACGGGCCATAATCGTAGAAATAGACGGTGCGCGCCAGGCCGCCGCGCGACCATTCCTCGGTATGCACAATCTCCGGGTCGGCCAGGCCGCGCAAGGGCAGCAATAATAGGTCAGCCACCTCGCTCGCTTGCAAGCGCAGCATGCCGGGTCCCTGCGGCAAAAAGGCTACAACAGGCGTAATTAAAAAATTGCTGACGACTGTGAATACAGGCAGCATGATGCCCAGCACTTCAGCCCTGGAGGGGTGCAGACCAACCTCTTCCTGCGCCTCGCGCAGGGCTGCCTCCACGGGTGACACATCCGTCGCATCAACCGAGCCGCCGGGGAAAGCGATTTCTCCACTGTGCGCGCGCAGCATGCTGGCGCGGCGTATAAACATCAGGGTTGTTTCCCCCTCCTGCTCAAACAGCCCGATTAAAACCGCCGCTTTGCGCGCCTGTGGGCGCTGACCCTCAAGCGCATCAACCAGCTGATCGGCGCGTTCAACCGGCTCCAGGCGGGCGCGCAAGGTCTGAACGACCTGGTAACTGTTCCTCAAATCCATGCTGGTATTGTAGCATATGGGGTGCGCGCTAAATTTTTGCACGGAGGGGGACAGGAAAGAGAGGGGATGGTAGAATAGGGAAAAAGGGCGAGGGAAAGCGACGACATGAACAAGAAGAAGAATAAGGGAGAACGGAGCGCGCAGATGCAAGCGGTGAGCGCCGGGCTGCAGGATGTGCTGGGGATGACGCAGTGGCGAGCGGCCCACCCGAAAGCCACCTTGCGCGAGATTGAGGAAGCGGTGGATGCGCAGATGAACCAATTGCGAGCGCAACTGATCCAGGAGTTGGTGCAAATGGGCGAGGCGGATGAGTGGAGCGCCGCCCCAGCAGAGGACCGTGCGAGATGTGAGCGATGCGGAACGGTGCTGGTGGCACGCGGCAAGCAGACACGCTACTTGCAAACCAACGGCGGGGAAGCCGTGAAATTGGAGCGGAGCTACGGGACTTGCCCAGATTGTGGGCAAGGGATTTTTCCCCCTGGATGAGCAATTGGGGCTGACTGGAGCGGGGGTGACGCCGCGCGGACAGGAAGCGCTAGTACGGCTGGCGACCTGGATGTCGTTTGCACACGCTTGTGAGTTGCTCACCGATCTGCTCGGCATCCAAGTCAGTGCCACCAGTAGTCGGCGCTACACCTATCAGACCGGGCAGGCAGCTTTAGCGGTCCAGCAGGCCGAAGAGGAATGCATCCGGGAGGACTTGCCTGAGCCGCCGCAAGGCGCAGAGCGGCAAGCCCTGAGCGCCGATGGAGCGTTTGTGCCGCTGGTGGGAGGAGAGTGGGCGGAAGTCAAGACGCTGGTAGTAGCCGAGGTTGTGCAGACCGAAGCGGGAGAAGCAGACACAACCCAGGTGTCTTCCTTCTCACGGCTGGCCGATGTCGAGACCTTTAGCCAGCAGGCGGTGGTGGAACTGTATCGGCGCGGGGTGGAACGAGCCAAGGCGGTGTGTGCGGTCACCGATGGAGCCGAATGGTTGCAGGGCTTCATCGATGACCACTGTCCCAAGGCGCTACGCATCCTCGATTTCGCGCATGCCGCCGAGTATGTCAACGCCATCGGGCAGGCTGCCACTGAGGCTGGCGATGCCCTGGAACCAGGTGGTTGGAGCAGTCCCTTCATGATCTCAAGCACACGGGACCCAAGCCTCTCCTCGTCGCACTCCGCACGTTACAAACCCGGCATCCGACTGTTGCTCTGTTGAGCGAGAAACTGGCCTATCTGGAGAAACGCCAGGGACACATGCAGTATCCGACTTATCAAGAGGCGGGCTGGCCGATTGGCTCGGGCATGGTCGAGAGTGCCAACAAGCTGGTCGTCGAAGCCCGTCTGAAAGGAGCCGGGATGCATTGGGAGCGCCAGCACGTCAATCTGATGCTCGTCTTGCGCAATGCCGTGTGTAATCACCGCTGGCAAGAGACCTGGCACGCCTCGACGGCTCAGCGCCAGCACGAGCGCGCCCGACGCCGACAGGAGTACCGCCAGCAACGCTTGACGGCTGCCTGCAGCAAGATACTTCTCCTCTGGGACCGGCTCAGCGCACCGCAGCGGGTTCATCCTCCCACTCCCAGCCGATCTTCTACTCGCTATTCCTGGCGGCAGCCCTTTCTCCGTCTTCCGCCCACACAGGAGGCAGTTCGTGCAAAATAATAGCGCGCACCCTAGCATATGAAATCTCTTGCATAGATATGGTACAATATGGCAGATAGATAAACATCGGAGCAATCTGCTAAATTGGGTGCGTATTAGCTTGCATTCACTGAGGGCTTTTGGTATAATAAGAGCATCGAGTGGGGGTATACTGTCCTCAGGCTCTTTTTATGTCCGTGTCACGGCTTATCAGTCTGCGAGCAGTGTTTCGTAGGACCGTTTTTAGGACACCGTTCGTTGTCGAATATTGGTCATTCTCAGCATGGGCGAAAGCCGGTTGAGATTGAAAACGCGGAAGCGATTCCAGTCTGAGCAGCCTCCTCCGATAAGCCAAAGTCCAGTGACGCATCCCCAGGGTCCCGGTGTATAACCATTTCGTCTTCTTGCAGTCTGGAAAGGGATTGAAGGGTGAACGAAGTACAATGCGCATCCACCAGGAACAGTGATGATACCAACGGACGGGCAATAACCGTGGATCGAAGGGGGTATTTTACCCATGCAAGCTCAAAAGCACGGCGACCTTTCGACAATGCCAGCGGCAAATCTTAAAAGCGGACGGGTACAGACCATGTACGAAGGAAACGACCCACAAGGGAATAACAACACAGGCCCCGAAGAAATGAACGATTTCAATGAAATGGAAGCGTTGCTCGCGGCATCTACCACTCCCATCAATATCAAGCGCGGCGATGTAGTCGATGGCGTAATCGTGCGTATTGACCAGGATGAGATTCTGGTCGATATTGGCCTCAAGTCAGAGGGTGTGCTCTCTACACGGGAACTGCCCGCGAGTGGCGATTGGTCTTTTGACCAGCTTCACCTCAATGACAAAGTGCTCGTGTACGTCATCCAGCCGGAGACACCCGACGGACATGCGCTTCTCTCTCTCAAGCGGGCCAATGCGGAGCGCCAGTGGCGTGTCGCCGAAGAGCAGTACAAGAATAACGAACTGCTCCAGGCCAGGGTCATCGATTACAACAAGGGTGGCTTGATTGTCGATGTCGCTGGCATTCGGGGGTTCGTGCCGATTTCCCAAATTTTGAACCTCAAACGCGAGGAAGTCGCTCAGGGCGGTGATAATCAGGAGACAGCGGCCAAGCTCCAGAACATGAAAGACAAAGTCCTCCAACTCAAGATTATCGAGATCAATCGCGCGCGCAATCGCCTGATCCTCTCCGAACGCCTGGCTAATCAGGAATGGAGGCAGCGTCGCCGCGAAGAACTGCTTGACGAGTTGAAGCCGGGCGAAGTGCGGCACGGCGTTGTCAGCAACCTCGCTAACTTTGGCGCATTTGTGGACCTGGGAGGCGCGGACGGACTGGTGCATATCAGCCAGCTCGCCTGGAGTCGCGTCAACCATCCCAGCGAAGTGCTCAAAGTCGGCCAGGAGGTTGAAGTTCAGGTTCTGAGTGTCGATAAAGAGAAAAAGAAAATCGCCCTGTCCATCAAACGGGCCGAGGTTGATCCCTGGACAACGGTGGAGCAGCGCTACTTCCCCGGACAGGTCGTCACCGGCACCATCACCAAAATTGCGCCATTCGGAGCCTTCGCTCGCATTGAAGATGGCATAGAGGGCCTTATCCACCAGTCCGAGCTGGCGCCCGGCATGGACGCCAGGGCCAATCTGCGCGAAGGGCAGGAGTTGCAACTGCGCATCCTGCGCATCGACGCCGAGCGCCGCCGCCTGGGCTTGAGCCTGCGGCAGGCTGACGAACTCGACACCAGAGAATCATCGTCCGAGAATGCTTCCTCTGAGAATGGCGGAAACGCCTCTTCAGGTGATATGATGTCATTGGAGCAATCTTCTCCACGCGGCGATGAGTCGCAAAACGCGGCGGAGAAAGATAGTGGCTCGACACGTCGGGAAGGAAAAGGAGAACGCCGGGATCGCCCCGAGCGGACTCCCGAAAATTCAGTGTTGGGTAAAATTCCTCTTGGCGGCGACGAGGGAGAGACCACAGCTATGGCTGAGGCTTTCCGAGCGGCGGCTCGCCAACGTTCTAAGGATGAATCGGAGGCACCAGAAGAGTAGTCCTTTTGCGCGAGTCAATTTGAACTTGAACAGTTGATCGGACGACCTCCCGACTGCGCTCATGCTATTGAGTGGCAGTCAGGAGGTCGATTGTTTCAGGATAGAAGTGCGTTATATGTTTTTTCTTGATGGGAGGGATACGGTTTTGATTTCCTTGACGCTTCTAAATGGGTGTTGTAAGATGAAATATGCTGTTTACCTGAGCATCACAGAGGGGCGGTTCCACTCTCTGCCACTGAAAGGGGGGCGACAAACAGGTGAACGATCGAGATAGGTTTGATAGATTTACCGAACGAGCCAGGAAGGTTTTAAGCCTGGCTCAAGAAGAAGCGCAGCGCTTCCAACACAACTATATCGGCACCGAGCATCTACTGCTTGGCCTCGTGCGTGAAGGGGAGGGTGTTGCCGCCAAAGTACTGAGTAATCTGGGCGTTGAACTGAACAAGGTTCGCAGCGCCGTTGAATTTATTATTGGACGTGGAGACCGTATCGTTCTCGGCGAAATCGGCCTGACTCCACGCGCCAAAAAGGTGATCGAGCTGGCCGTTGATGAGGCTCGCCGCCTGAATCATCACTATATCGGGACAGAACATCTCTTGCTCGGCCTGGTGCGCGAGGGTGAGGGTATCGCGGCAGGTGTGCTTGAAAGCCTGGGTGTCAACCTGGAAAAAGTGCGCACGCAAACCATTCAGGTGCTCAGCCAGTCCGGCGCGCCGCATGAGCGAGACGCCAAGCACTCGAAAACTCCCACCATCGACCAGATGGGCATCGATCTCACTGCCGCCGCGCGCGCGGGGACGCTTGACCCCGTCATTGGACGTCACCAGGAGATCGAACGCGTCATCCAGATTCTTTCGCGCCGCAATAAGAATAACCCCGCGCTCATCGGTGAGCCAGGCGTGGGGAAAACCGCCATCGTTGAAGGCCTGGCGCAGCGTCTCGTGGCCGGTGAAGTACCGGAAACCCTCGCTGGTAAGCGCCTGCTCACCCTTGATGTCGGCTCGCTGGTGGCCGGCACGAAATACCGCGGCGAGTTTGAAGAGCGCCTCAAGAAGATCATCGAAGAGATTCGCAATAGCCGGGACTGCATCATCTTCATCGACGAAGTGCATACCCTTGTTGGCGCGGGCGCAGCCGAGGGCGCCGTTGACGCTGCCAACATCCTGAAACCCGCCCTGGCGCGCGGCGAGCTCCAATGCATTGGAGCAACCACACTCGATGAGTACCGCAAATACATCGAGCGCGACGCCGCCCTGCAACGCCGCTTCCAGGAAGTCATCGTGCGCGAGCCGTCTATCGAGGAAACACTTGAAATCCTCAAGGGCATTCGCGAACGCTACGAGACCCACCATCGCCTGACCATCACCGATGAAGCCCTCAAGGCTGCTACCGAGATGTCCAGTCGCTATATCACCGATCGCTTCATGCCCGATAAGGCTATAGACCTGATCGACGAGGCAGCCAGCCGAGTGCGCATGCAAAACTCGCTCGCCCCTCTGAACCTCAAGGAGGCCATGAAGGGCCTGGAGTCCGTCCTGCGCGAAAAAGAACAGGCCATTCAGCAGCAGGAGTACGAACTGGCGGCTGAATTGCGCGACCGCGAAGTCAAGCTGCGCGACCGCATCACCAAGCTGGAATCCGGCTGGCACCGCGAACGCGGCAGCGAAAAGCCCTCTGTTGGTGAAGAGGAAATCGCCCAGATCGTCTCGATGTGGACCGGTATCCCCGTCATGCGTATCGCTCAGGAAGAGTCGCAGCGCCTGCTTCAAATGGAAGAAGCATTGCACTCCCGCGTTATCGCGCAGAACGAGGCCATCGAGAAAATTGCTCGCGCCGTGCGCCGCGCCCGCGCCGGACTGAAAGATCCCAAACGTCCCATTGGCTCGTTCATCTTTATGGGACCCACAGGTGTCGGCAAGTCCGAGCTGGCAAAAGCCCTGGCCGAGTTCATGTTCGGCAGCGAGGAAGCCCTCATCAAGATCGACATGTCAGAGTTCATGGAGCGTCACGCGGCAGCCCGCCTGGTTGGCGCGCCTCCCGGATATGTCGGGTACGAAGAGGGCGGGCAGCTCACCGAGGCGGTGCGTCGCAAGTCCTACAGCGTAATCCTGCTGGATGAGATCGAAAAGGCGCATCCTGATGTGTTCAACATGCTGCTCCAGATTCTGGAAGACGGCAAGTTGACCGATGCTAAAGGCCGCACGGTGGACTTCCGCAACACCGTCGTGATTATGACCTCCAACGTCGGCGCTGCTCTGCTGAACAAGGAAGCGTCCATCGGCTTCAAACAATCGAAGGACAAGGCCAGAGCCAACCAGAACGAATACGAAGCCATGAAAGGCAAGGTGCTCGGCGAGCTCAAGAACACCTTTAAACCGGAGTTCTTGAACCGTATCGACGAGGTAATCGTCTTCCATTCGCTGCGCATCGAGGAGATGTACTCCATCGTCGAACTGCTTTTGCGGCGCGTGCGCGTACAGTTGACCGAGCAGCAACTGGAACTGGTCGTACCACAGGGAACGAAGGATTTTCTGATCGAAAAGGGCTTCGATCCCCAGTACGGCGCTCGTCCGCTGCGACGCACCATCCAGCGCCTTGTCGAAGACCCTCTGGCGGAAGGTCTGCTGGAAGGCAAATTCCACCCCGGCGATCTTGTCGAAGCGGTGGTAATTGACGACGAACTGATGCTACAGGTGCGCAACCGTATCGAACAGTTGCCACCGCCCAGCCTGCCGGAACCAGAACCACCCGAAGCGGCTCTCTCGACAGGCGGCGACGGCGGCGCTGCCGACGTACAGGGTTAGGCAGAAAACGTCTATCGGGCATGAGAGAGACGAGGGCGACCGCAAGGGTATCCCACCCCACATCCCCTCCTATCCCGCCCTCACAATGAACGCCTGGTATCCCTGGTCGTAGTCATTGTAAGGGCGGGGGAGGCTGGGTGAATGGGTGGAGACCCTTGCGGTCGCCCTCGTCCCTTCCGAGTAGGGGTGGGGAGAGGATGGTCGCCCTTGCACATCTTCTGATCGCATAATTTACCAGGTGACAATCAGGAATTATTATGCCCAAATTACGCACAAAA
>DATGGW010000262.1:0-2812 GCA_035308345.1 Ktedonobacteraceae bacterium
GTTTCCTGGCAGATGAACGGCGGGATGATCGCCTGCGCATCAAACCAGGTCGCCTCATCTCTGTGGCCGAGGTTTTAGAGCCACATGATCGCGAGCACCTTGAAGCGACATTCGATGCCCCGGTTCACCAGATTTATCAAAGTACCGAGGGGTTGCTAGCCGTCAGTTGCGTAAAAGGATCGCTGCACATCCAGGAGGATGTCGTCATTCTCCAGCTTGAGCCATTGCCAGGCAGCAACGGTGAGCGCGTCATGCCAATAGTCACCGACATGTGGCGCAGGACGCAGCCGATTATCCGCTATCGCCTCAACGACGTGCTCCAAATGGAATCCCGACCCTGTAGCTGCGGCTCAGCATTCCGCGTAATTCGCGCTATCGAGGGGCGCTGCGACGATATCTGCTATTTTGTGTCGCTCGATGGCAGTATGAGGCCATTTTTCCCTGATACGATCCGGCGTATGATCCTGCTGGCCAGCCCCGATATCCTCGATTATCAGGCTGTGCAGGAAGAATGCGGGCAACTGCATATTCACCTCTCGTCCGCCCCCAAAGCTTCGTTCGGCACGGTCGCTCAAGCAGTGCAGGAGAGCGTCAACGCAACTCTGGCCCAATATAATTGTCGTGCGGCCACCCTGAGGATTGAGGAAGGATTGGAACTGCCGGCGCCGGGGGTCAAACGGCGGCGCGTGCGGGCGCGCAAACAATGAACACTTTTGTAGTTTGACACATGCATTCATCAAAGTCGAATTAAGAACCTTATTGGACGGATGACGCTCGTGTGTGAATATAACGAAAGCCGCCGCCGCGCTCCACCTGCACAATATTCCCGCGCCAGTTGATACGCTGCGGAGAGAGCAGCGCGATGAGCAGTTGCGCCGGGAAGATCACCTGGATAACAGGCACCCACCATGCTTTCGTCCAGGGCGTAGCGTTCCGCAAATAGCGCGCGTTCAAGCACGCGAAGATGGAAAAGCTGTAGCCGAAATAGAGCAGCGCGTATCCCAACTTGCGGCGTGAGGGGCGCAAGAGCAGCGAGACGAGCAGCAGCAGGGGAAACAGTGCGGGAACCAGCCCTAAGCCATAGATGATGGCGCGATCGTACCAGCCCAGGTGGCGCAGCAGCGACTCGCGGGGCAACACAAACCAGCGCTGTATGAGGCTCAAGTAGTGGCGCGACCCCCTGACCGTCGTGCTGATACCGTGACGCAGCGGCGTTTGCGCGAGTCGATAGCCATGTGAACGAAGCAGCCAGGCAACGGCGAAATCGTCGGCAAAAACCCTCTCGATGGCCTCGAATCCGCCAACCTGCGCGAGCACCTCTCGACGCATGGCGTAGAACATGCCGTTGATCGTGAAGGGCTGTGTCAGCGTGGTATATGGGATGTATGTCAGCAGGCTATTGCTATTGACGAAGGAGGATACCATACTTGACCACATATCAGCGAAGTTGACGTAGTAGGGCAGGCCAAATGCCAGCCCGACTCCGGTCTGATCAAGGAAGGGCAGGCAGCATTCCAGCCCGTGATCGGGCAGCATCGTATCATCATCGAGGACGCAGATCACATCGCCCCTGGCTACCTTCGCCCCCGCGATGAGCTTGATGGTCTTGGGATTCTGCCCCTCTCCAGGAGGTGGGAGCGCAATCAATTGCACATCGCGCATCGGGTAGCGGGCTATCAGCTCCCGGCAGATGCGTTGGCCTTCAACGTCGTCAGCGTCAGCCAGCCAGATCACCTCGAGCGCGTAACGGCTCTGGAGCTGTAGACTGCGCTCAAGGCAGGCGGACATCGTGGGGTCGCCGCTCAAGACCGGCTGGAGAATACTTACCAGCGCAAGGTCACGCTTCGTATCGGGGATAGGGCGGCGAAAGAAACGCGCGACCATCCAATGCTTCCATACACGCTCGCCAAGCATCAGCAGCCCGATGGCCATGCCCAGCCTTCTCATGATTTCACCTCCACTGTGCCGTTACGATAGACACGCAGGCGCTGGCCACGCCACTCAACTATATCATTTGAAAGGAGCGCCCTGCCGATTTGCAGCGGCGTAAGCAGCGCGCCGAGCAGCAGCAATGGCCAGCGAGTAAGAGGAGTCCGTCCTTTGAGATAGCGCGCCTCGCATACTCCATAGACAATGCCGAAGATGCCGAGGCTCGCCCCCAGCGCAAGGAACGCAGCGCGGCGGCGCGTCATCAGCACAAGCAGCGCAACGATACTCGGCAGTGGGAGGGCGCTGCTGGTGAGCAGGGCGACCACGCGCTCCCAAGGAGAGAGCGAGGGCATCATGGCCTGGCGCGGCAGAACAAACCAGCGTTTGAGCTGCGCCTGGTAGGCGGCAGGCGAGAGCAACTCGTTATCGATATCGTACACCAGCGGCGTCTGTACGGAGCGCAGCCCATGCGCTCGCAGTCGCCGCGCCATCTCGAAATCATCATCGATATACTGCTCCAGGCCGTCAAGTCCGCCCACAGCCAGGAAGATATCGTGGCGGATCGCGGCGATGTGGCCGGTGATCCTGAATGGTTCAGCCAGGTAGGTCAGTGCAACAAAACTCAACAGCATATTGGCATTGACAAGGCCACTCATCAGACTCGACCAGGGTGTGCGCCAGTTGGTATAGCAGGGCAGACCAAAGGCCGCCCCCGCGCCCGGTCGGTAGAGATAAGGGAGGACTACGCGCAGCGCATCGCGGCGAGGCGCGACATCGTCGTCCATGAAGCACAGTATCTCACCGTTGGCCCTTGACAGAGCCGCCTGCAACTTTCTGATCTTGGATGCCAACGCTGCGTTGCCAGACTCTACCAGCACGATTT
>DATGGW010000263.1:0-2873 GCA_035308345.1 Ktedonobacteraceae bacterium
GAGGTAGTGGTGATCGATTCCGCGCCCACCGGCGAGACCGTGCGCCTGCTCAGCATGCCCGATACCTTCCAGTGGTACGCCAGCCGCATCTCCGGCATCAACTTCAAAAGCGCTACGCTCAGCCTCGCTCGTCCATTCATCAAAGCCTTTATCCCATCTGGTGAAGTCCTGGAGGCTGTGCAGGTGTTGAGCGAGCGCGTCAAAGGGCTGCGCGAAGTATTGTCCAACCCGGAGATTAGTTCGTATCGCCCGGTGGTCAACCCCGAAAGGATGGTCATTAAGGAGGCGTTACGCGCCGAGACGTACCTGGCGCTTTTTGGTTATCCAATCGACGGCGTGATCTGCAATCGCGTGATCCAGCCCGGCAATTACCAGGATGCCTTCATGCAGGAAATGTACCACAACCAGGAGAAATTGCGCCTGCAAATCCACTCCACCTTCGCGCCATTGCCTATCTGGGAAGCGCCATACCTCTCGCGTGAGATCATCGGCATACCGCAGCTTGAGGAGTTAGCGCATGCGGTCTTCGGCGAGCTGGACCCCACACAGGTCTTCTATCGCGGCCCCATCCAGGAAATCACGCGCCAGGGTGACACCTACATCCTGCGCCTGCCCCTGCCACATGTCGAAATGGACAAGGTGCTGATGACCAAAAAGGGCGACGAGATGATCGTCGAAATTGGCAACTTCAAACGCGATATCACCCTTCCAGGCGTGCTGGCCAACCAGGAGGCCAAACTGGCGCGCTTCGTCAACAAGGCGCTGGAGATCCACTTCACAGCGCCGATAGAGGATACCGAAAAATCAGCATAAGCGCTCTCTTGTTTGCTCCTGCGAGATAAAAACGATGCCACAAACGTATTGTATGGCAGGAAGCAAACATCCATGCAAAAGAGAGCGCAGCAACTATGATCTCCTCAAACATGTTCTTCTGCGAAGAGTGCGGCGCAGCGAACCCCGCCGACGCCGCGCAGTGTTATGCCTGTCAGCATGCTTTCGACTCCTCTTCAGCATTTACGGTATCACCGCTTGTTATCGCGCCAGCCTCTAAGCCCATCCAGGTTGTCGTACCAGCAGTACCCGCACTCTCTGTCACGGCATATGCTGGTAATTTGTTGAACCAACGCTACCAGATCAGGGGTGAGATTGGGCAGGGCGGCTTCGGCGTAGTATACAAAGCCAGGGATACACAAAACCACAACAGGTTTGTCGCCATCAAACAAATCAACCTGGACATGCTCAGCGCGCGCCAGGTGATCGAAGCAACCGACTCTTATAACCGCGAGGTCACGCTGCTCTCGCGCCTCCAGCACAAAAACCTACCGCGTATCTACGAACATTTCACCGACGCCACGCACTGGTACCTGGTCATGGAATATATCGAGGGTGAAACGCTCGAAGATTATATCAAACGGAAAGGTCCGCTTATCGTCAAGGAAACGCTGGAGGCAGGTGTCCAGCTAGCGAATGTGTTAGACTACCTGCATTCCCAAAAACCACCCATCATCTTTCGTGATGTGAAACCGGCTAATATCATGCGTACTTCTAATGGTCACCTCTACCTGATCGATTTTGGTATCGCTAGACTCTTCAACCCGGAGAAAAAACGCGATACTGGCCCGCTCGGCTCTCCCGGCTATGCCGCGCCAGAGCAGTACGGCACAGCTCAATCAACCGGGCAAACAGATATTTACGGCCTGGGAGCAACCCTGAATACGCTGCTACTGGGCGATGATGAGAATGATAGTAAAGGCTCCGCACCGCTTCCAAAAATCCCAGGCAAGTTGCAGCAGTTGTTGGATCAAATGCTTGAAAGCAACGCCAGCAAGCGACCGAAAAGTATGCAAACGGTTATGCAGCGCCTGCAAAACATGCAGCAGAACACGACAGATTTAATTGTCAAATACCTCAAGAATTTTTTCTGGGGTCTGCTGATTGGCTCTTTCCCCTATCCTTTGCTGCTGCTCTATATGCTTGTATCAATCATTCCTTTTGTGAACACTATGCTTGGCACGCCTGTACTCATTCTGGCCCAGCTCTTTTTCTCATTATGGCCCCTGGTTGTAATAATACAGTTTCTGGCTGCAACCGCTATGCTCTTTACATCGCGACGGCGTTTGATTGGAGCAGGCATCTTTGTCATGATGGGTATTGTCCTGCTGGCAATATCTTCTGGATGGATTCCCTGGCCGCTTGATGTATTCAACACAATGCTCCATCCTTCCTTCCCTTTCGCTCCACCCCATCATCACTTCCGCGGAAATGGATTCTGATCATCTTGACACAACTACAAGACGCCACTATAGTATGGAAGCAGCGATAAGAATATAGAACAAAATATCTGAATAAAGTTATGTCAAATCAAACAGCATCACAACTGACTTCCTTGATCGAGCGAGCGCGTAAAGTGCTGCATTATGAGCAGCGCGGTAACCACCAGGACAGGATCGTCAGAGGTGGATTAGAACTCTTCGCCGTCCACTGGGCCGAGGAAGCCAGCGCGTTCTGCAAAGCTGCCGGACTTGATCTCAAGCCGGTGTATCGCTTCACCGAATACCTGGAGAGCTACCGCAAGCAAGACCCCATGCAGCGAGCCGCCAGCCTGCGCGCCGCCTTATCTATTTTGAACGAACTCGATAGCAACGGGCATCACGAAAAAGCTGATGATCCAGAACGACCGCGAGGATCGTCCTCCTATACCGAAAAAGAGAAACCGTCATATAGTAGGGGCGACCGCGAGGGTCGCCCTGGCAATGACAACGCTCCTACACGCCCTGCACAGTCAGAATCAAATAACCCTATCCGCCTGGAAGCAGGCATGACTGCTAACCATGCCTCACTGACCTTGCTCAGCGCCGACGTCACAGCCGTAC
>DATGGW010000264.1:0-3260 GCA_035308345.1 Ktedonobacteraceae bacterium
CGAGACACCCTTTGCCAGGGCAGAGGAAACATTGGGAGGCGCGGCATCCTATTTCACGACGGCTGCCTCGCTCTATAACCAGGTCAACCTGGTGGCCGTAATCGGCAGTGATTTCCCAGGCGAACACCTGGATTTCTGGCGCGGGCGTCCCGTCAATCTTGCCGGTTTGCAGATTTGCGACGGGCGCACTTTTCGCTGGATAGCGCGCTACCATGACGATATGAACACGCGTGACACCCTTGATACACAGTTGGGCGTCTATGCAGGTTTTCATCCCGTCATTCCTGACGAGTATCACAATAGTGACCTGCTCTTCCTGGCCAATATCCAGCCGGAATTGCAGCTAGAAGTCCTTGAACAGGCTCCAACGGCCCGCCTCACCGTGCTTGACACGATGGAACTCTGGATTATGACTACTCGTTCCCAATTGACCGAAGTTATTAAACGGGTTGATATCCTGTTGATGAGCGAAGAAGAGGTGCGCCAGTATACCAATCGCGCCAGCCTGGTCTCCGGCGTGCGCCAATTGCTCGATCTCGGCTTGAAATATGTCGTTGTAAAGCAGGGCAGCTACGGCGCTCTGCTCTTCGGCGCTAACGGCACGTTCTTCAGCGCGCCCACCTATCCGCTTGAAGAGGTCATCGATCCCACCGGCGCGGGCGATGCCTTCGCGGGTGGCTTCCTGGGCTACCTCTCAACCGTCGAGCCAGATTCTGGCGGCCAGTATGCCATCGATGATATCAAGTGCGGCGTGGTGCATGGCAACATCATCGGATCTTTCGTCTGCGAAGATTTCAGCATTGGCCGCCTGCGCTCACTGACGATGGACGATATTGCCGGTCGCTATCGTATCCTGGTCGAATGCTCGCATTTCGATCCATACTGGCGGGGAAGAACTCCAGGGCGGTCGCCCTCGTCCCTTTGGTAAAGCTTGCAAAACATGGTACTATAACCCGTGTGATTGGCAACAAACAACTAAGCAACTGTCGATATTTCACGAAAGGAAAATACATACGTGACTACTTCAACCAAAGGTGATGTCAAAGATATCTCGCTGGCCGCGCGCGGTAAGGACCGCATCGAGTGGGCTGCTAAAGAGATGCCGGTGCTGCGGCTCATTCGCGCGCGTTTTAGCAAGGATCAGCCCCTCAAGGGCGTGCGCATGTCTGGCTGCCTGCATATCACCACCGAAACCGCTAATCTCGCCATCACCCTGAAAGCCGGGGGAGCCGACCTCGTGCTGTGCGCCTCCAACCCGCTTTCAACACAGGATGATGTAGCAGCCGCCCTCATCAGCGAATACGGCATCCCGACCTATGCCATCAAAGGTGAGGACGAACATACCTACTATCGCCACATCAACGCCGTGCTTGATCACCAGCCCCAGATGACGATGGACGACGGCTGCGATCTCGTTTCGACGCTGCATACCAGCCGCACCGAGCTGATCCCAGGCGTCATTGGTGGCATGGAAGAGACGACGACCGGCGTCATCCGCCTGCATAGTATGGAAAAGAATGGCGTGCTGCGTTTCCCAGTACTGGCCGTCAACGAGTCCGACACCAAGCACATGTTCGATAACCGCTATGGCACCGGCCAGAGTTCAATCGATGCCATCATCCGCTCAACCAACATCCTCATAGCAGGACGCACCGTCGTCGTCTTTGGTTATGGCTGGTGCGGTCGCGGCGTGGCCTCACGCGCGCATGGTATGGGCGCGAATATCATCGTGTGCGAAATCGATCCTACCCGCGCATTGGAAGCTGTAATGGATGGCTATCGCGTTATGCCAGGCATCGAAGCGGCTTCCCAGGGCGATATTTTCATCACGGTGACAGGAGATATCAACGTCATTGATCGCCCGCACCTGGAACGCATGAAAAACGGCGCGCTGCTTGCCAACTCCGGCCACTTTAACGACGAGATCAACATTCCAGAACTGGAGAAGCTGGCAACCAGCAAACGCCGCGTGCGCGACTTCGTCGATGAGTACACTTATGCCGATGGTCGCCAGGTTCACCTGCTCGCTGAGGGCCGCCTGGTCAACCTCTCAGCCGCCGAAGGCCATCCCGCCAGCGTCATGGATATGAGCTTTGCTAACCAGGCCCTCGGCGCGGAATACATCCTTGTCAACGCGAAAAACCTGCAGCCGCGCGTCTACACCCTGCCTGCCGAACTCGACAAAGAGATCGCCCGCCTCAAGCTGCATGCCATGGGAGTGCGCATCGATACACTCAGCGCCGAGCAGGATAAGTACCTCAACTCATGGGAGTCGGGTACATAAAAAGTGATTTGACATTCAACGCAATGGTGCGTATAATTAAAACAAGCAGGATTATCTGCTGCGGTGAACCTGTACAACCGAACATATGAAGCAGAAACTGCTCTCATCCAGAGAGGTGGAGGGAATCGGCCCGATGAAGCCCGGCAACCCGCCTGTGTATTTGCAGGAAGGGTGCCAATTCCGGCGGAACTGTCCGCAAGATGAGGGGAATCAAGCCATAAAACGCTAAAACCCCTGAATCTCAGGGGTTTTTTACTATCTTCTTTCCCAAACTCATCTCGTAACAACCCTTACAACGAAAGGAGCGCACTCCCGACCTATGAGCGATTTCATGAGCAACCCCAAAGCGTTTTTTACCAGCGAGTCCGTAACTGAGGGTCATCCAGATAAGCTGTGTGACCAGATATCAGATGGTGTCCTCGACGCGATTCTGTCCCAGGACCCCCTGGCTCGCGTAGCTTGCGAGGCAGCCACTACTACCGGCCTTGTGCTCGTTGCAGGCGAAATTACAACCACCGCCTGGATTGACATGCCTGCAGTTGTGCGCAAAACTATCGAGCAGGTGGGCTATATCAACGCCGATTACGGCTTTGACTATCGCACCTGCGGCGTCGTTACCTCTATTGGCAAGCAATCGCCGGATATCGACCTGGGCGTCAGCCATTCGATGGAAACCAAAGGCGGCGTTTCATTCTTGACCGACGACGAGTTGGAGCGCGTCGGCGCGGGCGACCAGGGTATGATGATTGGTTTTGCCTGCAACGAAACTCCCGAATATATGCCCATGCCCATCAGTCTCGCGCACAAACTCACTCGCCAGCTTTCGCAGGTGCGGCGCAAATCATGGGGCGGCGCCGGTCCCATGTCTTACCTGCGCCCCGATGGCAAGAGCCAGGTCACTATACAGTATGAGAATGGCCGCCCGGTGCGCGTCGATAGCATCGTTGTTTCCACACAGCACGCTGAGTATGTCGAT
>DATGGW010000265.1:0-10390 GCA_035308345.1 Ktedonobacteraceae bacterium
AGTGTATGGGAGAAGCCCGAAAGCTTTGCGGCTGAAGAGCTCGGCCCGGTGCGCTCCAGCAAAGCCGCTCGGCTCACGCACATCAAGAAAGGCTACTACAGCCCTCCGCGCGGTCCCATTTTTGTGCCGGGGCTGCACTGGCTGGCGGTGATCCTGGTGGGGCGTGACCAGCAGCTTGATCCCCCCGACCTGGCTGCGATGCGGTGGTGGACCAGTCGTGGTCCCCTCGCGTCGTTCAAACGCGATGAGCAAGGCAAACTCAGGGCTTTTCTGCTTGCTGAATCTCTTCCCTTTTGTTCTCCTGCTGTTTCCCACTCCAATGGAAAAACCGTTCTCGACGCAAACATGGATGGAGCAACCGCTTTTCTTTTCTCGCAGATGAATGAAGCAGGCATTTCTCGTTGACACGCAAGAAATGCCTGCTTCATTCACAAGCCCATCCCTAAAATCTGGGATGACTCATGTCAAGGGCCTCTATCGGCTCCTCTCAGCGTCCCGGCATCTGCTCTGTTCTGGCATTCCACTCCTCCCTGAGCAGGCCGTAGAACACCCCATCACCAAAGCGGTCATGAAGCCAACCAGATCGGCGAAGCACGCCTTCTTGGGTAAAGCCAAGTCGTTCAGGGACTGCGCGGCTTCGGGTATTTTCTGCCGCACAGGAGATCTCGACTTTTTGCACCTGCCCTTCCTCGAACGCGTGCCGGACCATGGTCCGGCATGCCTCCGTGACGATGCCTTTACCTTGCAGCGAGGCGTCGATCCAATAGCCCAGTTCGACTTTGCGATGCCTCCAGTTCACACGATAGGCCAGAAGCCCCGCCAAGGTGCCCTGATACCAAATGCCCAAGTGATAGCCTTCGCCATTGACGAATTGGAGCAAGTGCTGCTTGACGTAGACTCTGAGAGTATCAACCGATCCCTCATACGCTTCTGATACATCCCACTCACGCAAATACGCGCGATTGCGCTCAATGAGCGCAAAGTACTCCTCGACATGCCGCTCTTCCAGTAGACGCAATTGGATCTCGGCATTCACCTGAAGGCACAAGACGGGTGTGGTGCTCATGGGACCTCCTTTACGTGGAGCTATTCGTATAACGCCTGCTCAAAATGAGGGAACAGGAAGACCGCGAAACCACAGAGCACGGCATCCGTTCCCATCGATCACTCCTTTCCTATGTCTCCTCCAACGACTTGCCAGGTCATGTTACGTCTCGCCCACCGCAAAGCGGCAAGCTGCGCCTTCGTTTTTCGTTTCACCCTGTTATGCGGTGCGAAACGGAGACAACCGCGATGTTGCTCCAATGCGCGGGTTACCCCACAGTCAGGACATTCCGCCGCGCGGGGGCCACTCTTCGCCCACACCTGGAGGTCGATGGGAACTGTCACCCTGGAAAACGGACATTGGGCTGTGCTGCGAGATGGCGCGACTTGCAGCGCCGCTCCACTTGTTTCCATCGCCCACGCGATGCGCAACGAGCTTCAGTTGTGCGGCGAAAGATGCATGACTACCTCGAAAACAAGGCGGCGCCTCCTGCCGAAAGGAGAAGATCGACAATCCGTTCGGGGAGGGTTTCATCGAGGGATTCTCCCAGCAAAAACAGGCGAATATAGAGCACCCCGATGAGCATCTCGAACTCAGTTGTTGAGCACCTGCCGCAGCTCTTGTGTCATGTGCTCGACCAGGTCAGGTCTGCCATGAAACTGTGCCGGAGTCGTCTGCAAGAGGATGATGCGCCAGGCGCCATCGTGTTTGGTGGCAACAACGGTCTGATGGGCGTTGACGGCTGGGTTGAGGTCCGACTGTCCTACTGGCACCATCCCCACGATGGCTCGCAGGATGGCAACATCAGGACTCAAGAGCCGTACACTTTTAACTTTGCTCACATAGGAGGCCGTGATATGGTCGGCGAAGATCTGCCCCAGCGTTGCAGCGATCTCTGCTCGCTCGTTCATCTGGCTCCCATCGAAGCCGATGACCTCTGCGTCCTGGGCAAACGGGGTGGCGAACGCCGCAGCGCTGTGCTGGTTCCAGCCCTCGATGACCTGTCGATACAGGGTGCAGATCTCGCTCTCCTCAGGAAGGAGCCCGCCTGGTTGTTGGAATGGCTGTGAACTCATCGGTGATATCCCTTTTTTCCTTTCACTGTCGTCTCCTCTTTATCAATCAAACCAAGTTTCCGCCCCAACGCTGACATTAGAGTGGAAATCCTCTCATAAAGCCGCGTACCGATGGCTACACCGGCTACGCCGATCAAGTTGCCCTTGAGTCAGTCTCCGAAACCGAGACGCTCGTGTCGAACGTCCATCCGAAGAGATCACCGTAATAGCTCCGGAGCTTCTCCGGATCCTTCTCGATGATCTCGAAATGTACAACTGGTTGTCCCATGATGTGTCCTTTCTACTTATACACAGGCGTTTATAGAAGTCCTCGGATTATCTGCCCCATGATACAACAGGGGGCTTGCTCTCTGTTGCGTATGAGCCGTTTACTGTTGGGATATACAGGCTACCCGATCTGATTCAGCTCGTTCAGAACAGTTGAGCGAACGCTGCGGTTCGTGAGTTGTTTCCAGGCCGCGGGCAGAAATCCGATCCATATGCATCCCAGAGCCAGCGGAGCGAGCAAGGCATCGGGGAGAATGTTTAGTTCCCTGCCAATTACTCCAAGGACGATTCCGGCAGCGGCCACTCCTGCTCTCGCCACCCCGCGGCTGCCGCTCAGGCAATCAACTCCCTCTCCGCTCAGAGAGATAGACGACTTCGTACAGATGGGGATCAACGCGCTCGGCGAGCGGGCGACGAGCCTCCATTTGCTCGCGATATTTCTGCACAAAGTTCTCAATCTCCTCTTCCGATCTCCATTGCGCGTAGTTGATAACGCGGGTACCGTCGATGCTTCTGTGCAGCACTGCCCCGATCATGCCGGGCTCATCCGGGACCGCCTCGACAAAGCGAATCCACTGATCGATGACTTCCTGCTGCTGTTCAGGCTTCGTCTCAAAGACATTGATCAATGTCACCAGATCGCCTTCGCGGGAAATATGCATCTCTTTTCTCCTCTCGAAGAGTTCTTCTCAGACTTTGATTCTGCCCGGCTAACGCAGCGCTTGAGATTCAGCAACTGGTGAAGCCTCGCCGCGCTTCAGCGTCCTGTAGTGTGCGCCTATCAAGCCCGTCAGCACGATCGCGCCGATGCCGACCAGCAGGTGCAGTGTCTGGATCAGCCAGTGCAGATTCCCGACGAGCATGGTGGATTGCGACTCGCCAAAGATCGGCACGATGATGGCGTAGACGATTCCGACGATGCCCCAGAGGCGCATTCCTCTAGCGGTGAGAGCGATGATGCTCATCACCAGCAACCCCAGGGTGACAAGCAGGCCGAAGAGCATGTGGATGTCAGTCAGGCCCATGTTAGCGATCCAGATGATCAGGCCTAGCAACAGGGCACCCAGCCCGGCAAGATCAGCGATAATCACGATAATACGAGTAGTCATAACAGCAATTAACCTCCCACTAATCTCTATAGAGTCTGTGTGACCGAGGGCCGCACACGCTCGACGGCAAGCGTCGTCAGCAGGCTGATGGTGATAATGGCTGAGACACAATGCATCACGATCATTGTCCAGAAGATGGGCAGGTTCATGCCCGTGGCAGGAAGCCAGTGACCAGCCAGTTGCAGGAGGGGATTCAGAAACGAGACCACCAGGGCAATCCCTCCCACGATCCGAAAGCTGCGAAACGGATGGCTGCTCATACGACCGAGCAGCACAAAGACGAGGAGAGCCAGTGCCAGGAAGACAACGGTCGTGATACTAATCACGGGCGCCTGCAAGTACGGAAAGCTCGCAGACACGCCGAAGAAGCTGACCGCGAATGAACGCACGACAAGATTTACCACCACAGCCAGAACGATGGTCAGCGGTCCAACCCACACGAGTTTGCACATCGCCACCCTTTCTTGAGGTGTTGAATGAGTGGATACCATGTTCTTTTTCCTTAAACGTTCCTATTGAACCAGGCCCCCTCGACACGGGACCGGTGTAAGGTGCAAACTGCCACAAAGGAGAGTCGAAGCGCTTTGTCTCCATTTTCTATGCAAAGCATACCAGCAATATGGACTTGTGCCAAGAGCCACTTTTTGCTACACTAGCTATGCCATTTACAAGAGTGGTCATGCATCTCACACTATGTACCGATCATCAGGAGAGCGAGTATGCCCAGGCGCGTTCAGCCTATCAAGCGGCCAGAGATCAGACTAGATGCTACGCTGCCGATGCCACTCTATAAGCAGCTCTATGAGCGCTTACGGGGTGCCATCCTGACAGGGCAATTGGAGCGTGGGACACGTCTGCCCTCTACACGCGCGCTCGCCAGTGAACTGGGCGTGGCGCGCATGACGACGGCTCTGGCCTATCAGCAGTTGATATTGGAGGGCTATCTGGAGAGCCGGGTAGGACAGGGAACGATGGTGGCGCGCTCTTTGCCTGCGACGCTTTTCAACGCCGAGATCGACGGCAAGCGGGAGGAGCAAACAGATTCAGGGAAGACTACCCTCATCCGCCTCGCTTCATGCCTGGGCCCGCTCAAGGACGTTCCGTGGCCTTCGCGCAGAACAGGAGAAACGGGCGGGACGTTTTCTAGTGGCGAGCTAGGTATCGATCGGTTTCCTTACGAGGTCTGGGCACGTTTGATCGCGCGCCGTGCGCGGCAGTCGGTGCGTGAATGCGCTCACTACCAGCCGCCTGCCGGCTACTTCCCACTGCGGGAGGCCATCGCGGCACACATCGGCATCACACGCGGAGTGCGCTGCACCCCCGAACACATTATCATGACCGCCGGCTCCCAGGGTGCGCTTGACCTGGCCGTGCGCACGCTGCTGAGTCCTGGTGAGGCAGCCTGGTTGGAGAATCCCGGCTACTTTGGCGCGCGGAGCGCCCTGCTCGCCACGGGGGCGCGGCTCGTTCCCGTGCCGGTCGATGAGCAAGGCCTCATAGTGGAGATCGGGCAAAAGCGCTGTCCAGAGGCGCGCCTGGTCTCGACCACCCCCTCGCACCAGTTCCCCACAGGAGTGACCATGAGCCTTGCTCGCCGGATGATCCTGCTGGATTGGGCCAGGCGGGCTGGAGCATGGATTCTGGAGGACGATTATGACAGCGAATACCGCTTTCCTGGGCGCCCGTTGGAGGCCCTGCAGGGATTGGATCACGACGGGCGGGTGCTCTATATCGGCACCTTTAGCAAAGTGCTCTTTCCCGCGCTGCGCCTGGGCTACCTGGTCGCGCCCACCGAACTGATCGAGCCGCTCCTGCTCATGCGACGCTCGCTCGATATGCATCTTCCCATGTTAGAGCAGATGGCGCTCTGCGACTTTCTGCACCAGGGCTATTATGCCCGCCATCTGCGTCGTATGCGCCATCATTACCAGAAGCTGCGCGATTTGCTCTCCCGTGAATTGCAAGCTCACCTGGGCGGCCTGCTGGAAGTGCATGCTTCCGAGGTTGGGATGCACCTGGTCGGCTGGCTCCCGCCTGGGAAAGATGATCGGCGCGCCGCCGAGCTCGCCGCGCAGGACGGTATTCAGGTGCTGCCCATCTCCAGATTCAGCCTGGAGCCACTGTCTCGCGGGGGGCTGGTCTTTGGTTATGCTGGAACCGACGAAGAAGCGATCCCCCACGAGGTGAAACGGCTGGCAGCGACGCTTGCACACCTCTGACCACGCTGCGCGCTCTTCCAAGGCTGAATGGGAACTCCTTCCTTCTGCAGCGGCTGACGTGATTCACCATGAGGACCACGTGTGAGTGGTACCTGCACGTTGCTGGCACAGCAGATCTGAGGGGTGTAAGCGCCGACGTGATTCGCGTGCGGTCCGGCGCTTCTCACGCTGTCTGGCCACCCATGTCTCGTGTCTTTGAGCTGCGCTGATCACTCTGCATGCTTCCGAACAATATTTGATCCGCCCGCTGGGATAGTGCAGTTGGGTGACGGTTTGGCCGCAGATCATACAGGTGAAGGTCACTTCGCGCATGCGCACGGTGCGTGTGTAGGCAACCTGCGCAGTGGCTCCTCGCACGACAACGCGCATGACGTGGAGTGGGCGTCGCTCTGGTAGCGGGGAGCGGCTTCCTGAACCCGTCTGGGGCTCCGATGCGTCCTCCGCTACTCCTGCAGGGCTGCTCCCAGGCAAAGACGCGTTGGCTGGTACAGACCGGCTCGGTTCTGAAAACGTTCTTCTACACACTAAGCAGCGAAATCGGCGTTTCTGGACAACCAGTTGGATGTGATGATTTCTCAAGGCAATATCTCTTTTCGCGCGCTCACGAATATCCCACGTGATGCGCAACGAGAATGTTGAAGAGCTAATCTCTCATTGGAAAGGCAGAACCGCGCGGAACTGAACGCCTTCGTTCAGGAACGAGGCTGGAAACAGGGGAAGAAGAGGCGAAAAGTGGAGAGAAATCAAGGCCCATCCAGGAAAAAAGGCCAGGAGGCTGTACTCGGCAAGCAAACTAGTCCGAGGAGAGAAAAACCAAAGGCATCAAATACATACTATTACCCCGTCGTCAATCCCAGTGAAGCGGCAAAGTTTTCCGGGACGCCGAACAAGTGGATTGTCACTTTGCCAGCCGATGGAGCGCGCGTTACGAGCCAACCGTTCCACCCACGATAGCCGATAATGGGCACGCACCGCTCTAGAAAGGGTTACAGACTGCTCGGCGAAGCTGGGAGGGGGAGTAGGCTCACCGGACATCTCCCCGTATCACCGTTTATCGCGCTACGCAGGGACAGCATGCGAGAGGCCGTATGGCCGTCCTCGTCCAGCGCCAGGTCGAAGCAACGGCGGCTGGAGTAGCCTTCACCGCCAACCCGGTGACCGGCGAGCGTACCGAGGTGGTCTTTAGTGCTGTCCATGGTTCTGGCGAGCGGCTGGTTTCCGGCCAGGTGACACCAGATGAATGGATTGTCGATGACCAGGAGGCTATGTGCCGGGCTGCGCCGGACGGGGTGATCGATGTGGACCAGGCGCTGGCTGTAGCGGCACTCGCTCGACGCGTCGAAGCGCATTTCGGCGGGATACCCCAGGACATTGAGTGGGCGCTGGTCGGGGATGAACTGTTTCTCCTCTAGGCTCGTCCGATCACCGCTCTGCCTGAGCCTGTCATATGGAAAGCCTCGCTGCCGGGTGCCTGGGCACGCCACATCCGGCTAGTCGAGTGGCTGGGCGAACCGGTGACGACGCTGTTCGAAAGCTGGCTGCTAACGCAGATAGAGGAACGGTTCGGCACCAATTAGCGGCAGCTCGCCGGTGTCCCGGCCCCGCAGCCGATGCACATCGTCGACAATGGCTGGTACTTCTGCTCGCTCAGTTTTCTCCCATCAAGTCCCGCCAGTATGCTCTGCAGGCTCCTGCGCTATGCATTGCCGAAGGCGCTGGTCCAGCCGCGCCGGGTAGCCATGATGCTGCCCTTTACAGCGTGGTTCGGTGTCGAGCTGTCCGGCCAGAGCGGGGGATACTCCTGGCGGAGCTGAAACGCTCTATCCTGGGGTGGTTGCTCGCCTCGGGGCCTGGTTTGCCCCGGCGGCGGAGCGGGCCGCCGATCACCTGATCGTGCGAGGTCAGCGCGTGCTGCGCCCTGGAGCCTCGCCCTCGCCGCCCGGAACTCGGACATACATGTGACGGCCGTGGATGTGCCGGCGGTCCTGGCGGTGACTCAGCAAGTGGTAGCAACCAGCGGCTACGGCGCCCAGTTCGACTATCTGAGCGGAGACCTGTTCACCATCGGCCTGGGTCATTCTGCATATGATCTGGCCATTGCGGGCAGCCTCTGCCACCTGTTCGATGAAGCGACCAATCGTCGCCTGCTCGGGCGACTCTTCGACGCTCTGCGCCCTGGAGGCACGTTGGCGATTCTGGATGCCTTGCCTGACGAGCAGTTCGATGGTCCACGCTCGGTCGTCCTCTACGCGCTCGGTCTGCTGCTGCGCACCAGCCGCGGTCAGATCTATCCGTTCTCGACATATG
This sequence comes from Ktedonobacteraceae bacterium, assembly GCA_035308345.1. Taxonomy (GTDB): domain Bacteria; phylum Chloroflexota; class Ktedonobacteria; order Ktedonobacterales; family Ktedonobacteraceae; genus CF-113. The sequence goes on from DATGGW010000265.1 coordinate 8,024, forward strand.
TGGGCTGGCTCCGAGTGATCGGCTACGAGGCAGTCGAGCGCATGGATCTGTCCCCGGCACCGCCGATCAGCCTGATTATGGCCCGACGACCAGGGGCGGAGTAGGGAGAGGAGTGGTCATCAGAAGGATGCACAAATCTCCTCACAGGCTAGTATTCCACCGCCTTTGCTGAGACGGGGGATTTGGTAAGCTTGTGTATAGTAATGGTGAGTGGCAAGTCCATTCCAACGCGCAATGCACACCTAGGGCTGTTCAAAACTTTGAGGGCGGTCAAAAAGGTGAGAGAAGGAGCGCGCTGTAGTTACAATGTAGATGGCAATTCATAGTATAGGGTTGCCTCATCTGGAAGGAGTAAATTTACTCATATGGCTACAATTTCACCTGTAAAAACGCATCCTGTCGTTGGCAAGGATGAACTGATCCACCAGGTTGCCGCCAGAGCTGGTTTGAGCCTGAAAGAAACCGGCAATGTTATCGACGCATTCACCGAAGTGGTGCGCGAGGACATTTCCCAAGGCAACGAAGTGCGCTTGATGGGCTTCGGCACCTGGAATCTGCGCAGCGTCGCGGCTCGTAAAGTCAAGTCGATTCGCGGCGGCAAGCAGATCACCATCCCTGCTGGCAAGCGTGTTGGTTTCACTGTTGGCGCTGTGCTTTCCCAGGCCGCCAGTGGTCGCATTCATTCACCGAAAGCGGCCGCCTCTAAAACCACGCCTACTTCTAACAAAGCCTTCCAAAACGGCATGAAGAGGAAGTAGTCCAGGTAAACGATTGCAAAGAAGAAGGCCGCCTGTCGCGCTATTTTAAGCCTCAAGACAGGCGGCCTTCTTCTTTAGATTCTTCTTTGCTATTGCCCGTGCCTTTGCAAGTATTGCTCAACCGTTTGTAGCTCGGCGGGTGTCGCCGGGCGAAACCCTCCATTCTCATTGATATACACGATGCGCGTATCTTGAAAATGAATTATCATATCCGGCTGGTGATTGCCATTCACGTCCACGAAACTCAGCGTGACCGGGATCAGTTGTTCGCCATTGCCATAAAGCTGTGGTCCGATATAGATGCGCGCTTTCGAGGCGTCCCCACCGGGGAACTCGATGACCTCAATGCGACCATTCAGGTTGATTACGATAAAGTGGCTTGGATCGGCTGCCGAGTCATTATGTCCAACCACCATATCTACCTGAAATGTGCGCGGGTATCCATATTGGATATTGTTCCACGTATTGCCCCACCAGCTGGCTGCCAACGTCAATAGCGTCCACAGCGCCAGCATGATTACCATGCCTATGCCCAGCAGCAGCAGGGGATGCGCGTGTATGGCAAATCGCTCGCCAATTCGCTTGCCCAGGGCACTTCCTTTGCTGGCTGTATTACTGGGTACAGGAATCTTTGGCAGCTTTTTCGGACCGGTAGCAGTTGCAGCCTGTGTAGACGATGCGCGAGTGCGTTTCGTCACGCCATCATCGTCACCGGTCCGCTTCCACTCCTCAACATCCCCGCTCACATTCTCTTTCTCTTTATCTTTCCCCTTCTCCTGCTCCTCGGTCTCCTTCGAGCGGAGGCGTGACGCGCGTTGAACGACGGGTGTGATACTGCTCGTCGCCTTCGCGCCTTTCCCCTCCTTTTCGGCGTCCTCTGCAATGGGACGGTGACGCAAGGCGCTGCGAGGGGTGATATGGTCGGTTGATTCGAGTACTGGCATCGTCAGGGTACTCCTTTCGGCCTGCATAATATGTAACTACTGAGACAAAATGATGACAAAGATGAAATAAGCCGGGCCAGAGATCTCCTGTACTTTATGTAAGCAGCCTACTAGCTAAAGCTAAGTAGCAGCTTTACAATAAACAAAACGTAACAGTTGAAGAAAAATAGGGAGGGTGCGAACGTAATTCTGTTTGTTTTAGCTTACCCCGCTGGATGGAGAAGCTTCTCGCTGTTCGACATTGAAATTATATCACAGGGGCTGCCGATATGCCAGGGGGCTACAAGAAATCTTTTTCGTCGATTACTGCCTGCAAATCGGCAGGCATCGGCGCTTCTAATTCGATTGTTTCTCCCGTCAGCGGGTGGGTGAAGGATAACTGGTAGGCGTGCAGGAACTGTCGTTTGAGGGGCGCTCGTCTGAATATACTGCCGGAACCATAGACAGGGTCTCCCACAATGGGGTGCCCGATGGCTTTCAAGTGCAGGCGTATCTGGTGCGTGCGCCCGGTTTCCAGTTGCAGCAATAACAGCGTGTGACGAGCAAAGCGCTGGAGAACGCGGAAATGGGTTCGCGCCTCGCGGCTGCCAACCGCGGTAATCGCCATCTGCTGGCGATTGCGTGGGTCTCTGCCGATGGGCGCGTCGATGCTCCCCTGGTCAAGC
>DATGGW010000266.1:0-6654 GCA_035308345.1 Ktedonobacteraceae bacterium
GTAATCACAGCTAACAAGCTCAGCGATCTTCATCAGTTTGCTCCAGAGCGGCATTTTGATAACGCCCCAAATCGCGAGATACTTTGTGAGCGCTGGAAATATGGGCTGAAAGCGTACATTGATCAGGCTGTCGACTTAAGCGCTCCTGTGCGTAGCTATAAACCTATGCTGAAAGATAGGAAACGAGCACTCCGCGCATTTGGGGCCGCGACCCATGCCCTTGCAGATTTCTATGCTCATACGAACTGGGTCGAACTTGGTGTGGATCGGGGCGACTATGAAACACTTGCACCCCTATTAAGTGATGTTTGCCCGGTGAACGATTTTCCTGTCGGGCTGCAAAGCGGGTATTTCAATCTCCGGCACGGTGTTAGTGGTTGTCCTAAAGCTGGGCCACCGAGAGGATATACATATTGCCACGAGCAACTCGCCAAGGATCATCCAGACAAAGCCCATGGAGCTGATTATATCCATACAGTTGGTCTAACGTATCATGAGTTGGCTGTCTTACTAGCAAGCAGAGCTACTTTCCAACTGTGGGAGATGCTGCATCAGCGTATCGTAGCCAGATACAATACTGTAACAGATGCAGAAGCTGTTTTTCTTGAGCTAGCCTGGGGCAAAGATAGGTAGATACTTGAATAAAGCATTCTCTACCTCTTCCCAAGTTTCGCCATAACTGCATTCCTCACCAGGCCTACTTCCTCGACGCGCAGCAGCAAGATGCCGCCGATGTAGATCATGCTGGCGATGCCGCCTGCCACAGCGACAGTCAATAAGTCGCCGAGAAGGTGACTCAGTGAGAACAGGCCAATATGTCCCAGCAGCAATAGCAAACCCCAGGCGACAACAAACATTGCGGCTGCGGCCAGCAAAATCTTGAGGATGGTAGGAATGGTCTCGCGCACACGAATAGTGCCGATAGCCATGCGCAGCAAGATTAACAGGATAATGGCATGCAGTGAGTTCTGCACCGTGTTGGCAAAGGCCAGCGCGGGCATACCTATAGAATTGTAAAAAGGCAGCGCGACTACCAGGTATCCTGCTATGCAGATCACACCGACAGCGACGGGCGTAAGCGTGTTCTTGCGCGCGTAGAAAGCGGCGATCAAGAGTTGATCCAGCGCCACAAAGGGCAGTTGGTAGGCGTAGTTTTGTAAGGCCAGGGCCGTGCGCGCCGCATCCTCACCTGTGTAGTTGTGGTGGCGGAAAAGCAGGTCGACGATTGGTGTACGCAGCACAATCAAGCCAACCATCGCCGGAATCATTAACAACAAACCAACGCGGAAACCGAGCAACAGGGTTTGCTTGAAGCGTTCGATATCACCGTTGCGGGCGTGCTCCGAAAGCGTGGGCAGCACGGCAAAGGAGAGCGCGGCGGCCACCAGTCCCACAGGAAACTGGATAAGAGTTGTGGCAGCGCTGAGCGCGGTAGTGTTGGCCGGGCCGTTTGAGCCGTTATCATGCGTGAGCGAAGCTAAATGTTGATCGAGAAATACCAGGCCCATTGTCACCAGGAAACTGAATGCTACCGGGCCATAGAGCCTGGCGATACGCCGCAGCGCCGGATGCTTCAAGTCAAGCACAAACATATAATAAAGTTGCTGCTTGCGAATGCCGGGCAGCAGCAGCACTATTTCACCAGCCGCGCCGAAGAGCACGCCTACAGCCAGTCCAAGATGTCCGAAGTAGCGCGCGCCGAGCAGCGAACCCACACCCGCGCCGAGAATGATGCCAACATGGTAAGCGCCCGTCGCAAAGGCGGGCCAGCCGAACTCCTTGAGGGCAAATAAAGCTGCCAGCAATACGGCAAAGGGACCCAGCGCCAGCAGCGAGAAGAAGATAATTTGAGAATAGAGCAGCGTCAGTTGTTTGTCCGACCCCTGGAAGCCGGTCACCAGCACATTGATAAAATGGGGGGCGATGAACAGATAGCCTACGGCGGCTATCAGCATAACCACTAAAATCAGGTTGACCAGCGTGAAGATGACACGACGCAATTCGTCGCGCTTTTCTGGAGCGGAGTAGTCATTGAAGGTGGGAATGAGCGCGCCACTCACCGAGCCATTGATCAGCAGGTCATTAAAGGTGCGAGCCGGCAGCAGCGCGGCATTAAACGGGCCAGCGATATTGGTGCCGATAGCTGTAACGACGATTTGACGCACCATACCCAGCAGACTGCTGCCGAGGTTGCCAAGCATGACCAGCGAGGCCGATTTGGCGATCTGTCGTCGTTCGCTGGTAACAGCGCCGCCCGTTACTTCCTCTTCGAGAGGGATTGCCAGCTCATTTTGTTCAATCAGGCCGCCAGAAACGCGTGGGATCGATGCCACCTCATTCGTTTTTTCAATTGATTCGGACTGATCTTCTATAGATTCTTTTGACATTAGCGATATTATCTCCTGATTTGTATATTTCAGAGAAGCCAGGGCGGTTCTAATGAATATTAACGACCAGGATCGATAGTGATCTATCATTCTGAGCGCAGCGAAGAATCTCTGGATGGCAAGCGAGTTTCTTCGCTGCGCTCAGAATGACATTACCGACTTCGATTGGTAATATTCATCAGGGTAGAAATACCCCTGTGGTTATCCTGGTGCAGGCAACTGCTTAATAGCCGCGATCAATTCGGACGTGGAACGGTGCGGCACGTATGGGATAAGGCGCACGACGCCCCCGTATGCCTGTACTACCCTGGCTTCGGGCAAGCGATTGCTGTCCGGCACGCCAGGCATATTTTCCGCGATGGCGTAATCTCCGCCTTTGACATAGATAGCCGGGCGCAGGAGTTCAACCAGCAGGTCGGCTGTCGACTCGCCAAAGATGGTCACATAATCAATACAGGTGAGCGCAGCCAGGATTTCGGCGCGTTCATCCTCCAGCATCAAGGGACGGCCTGGCCCTTTCAACAGGCGCACGCCCTCATCGCTATTCAGGCCAAGAATCAGAAAATCGCCCAGAGATCGCGCTTCCTGCAAATAGCGCACATGCCCCAGGTGCAGCAGATCGAAGCAGCCATTGGTGAAGACGCCACGTTCTCCTGCCTGCTGCCTGTGTTTCACAACCCTGGCAAGCTCATCGCGACCGAGGATCTTCAGGCGGCTATCAAAAAGAATATTATGCATCAAACACACTCATCAATTCTTGCGGGGTGTTACTGGCGCAGCCCAGGCGCCGCACAACCAGGGCAGCCGCAGCATTAGCCAGGCACGCCGCCTCGACGAAACTCGCGCCCGTAGTCAGCGCCAGGGTAAAGGTTGCGGCGACGGTATCGCCTGCCCCGTTTGTATCAACGATTTCGCTGGCATGATCCAGGTGATACACGGGCAGGTGTACCGGCTCTTTGCCCTGCTCAAACAGGCTCATGCCCTCAGCGCCGCGTGTAATCAGGATGCTCTGCGCATGGCTGTCATCCAGCAGGCGCTGCCCCGCCTCGTGCAATTCCGCCTGCGTGTTAATGCTCATGCCTAGAGCCAGTTCCGCCTCTGGCTGATTTGGGGTAATGGCAGTCACACCCTGAAAACGGAAAAGCGAACCGTGCGAATCCGCCACAATCACTTTATCCAGTTGTCGCGCCACCGGCAGGCAGTTTTGCAGAATCTGCGGGCTGATGACGCCATTCTCGTAATCTGAAAGCACCACCGCGTGCATGGAAGGCAATATACGCTTGATATAGTCGATGATCTGGCCTTTGCTTACATCCCCCAGGTCAGAGTTGTCAACGCGATCGACGCGCACAATATGTTGCTGTACGATCTGCGGGCTGCCCGCCAGAATGCGTGTCTTTGTAGACGTTGGACGCTGCGCGTCGGTCACCAGCCCTTCCTGGTGCATACCGAGATCGTCGATGGCGCGGCGCAAACGCTGGCCTGGCAGATCATCGCCTACCACACCCGCCAGAAAGACTTCCGCGCCCAGCGAACGCGCATTGACCGCCACATTGGCTGCTCCACCGGGCACAGTGCGCTCTTCGTTCAGTTCAAGGATCAGCACGGGCGCTTCACGCGCGATGCGCGTCGGCTTGCCGATAAGGTATTCATCCGCGACCATATCGCCGATCACCAGCACGCGCTTCCCCGCGAAGCTATCGATCAACGCATGTAGCCTATCAATGGCTATAGGAAGATTACTACTCATTACTTCGCTCGCTTTTGTCGTTCTGCCTGCTTTTCCGGGTGATTCCTGGGTCTGGTCATGCTGAGCGCAGCGAAGCATCTGGGCGCCCGGCACAGCAGACCTTTCGCGGAGTTTACCCTTGAGCGAAGCGAAGGGCTCTGGGTGACAAAACATAACCGATCCTGGTTGTTAAAAATCATTAGGAGCGCCCTTTCACCAGTACATACAGCATAAATTTCGGGATGGCCAGCATGCGTTTCCAGCGCCAGGGTTGGCGGTACAGCCGGTAGAGCCATTCGAGGCCCAGACGCTGCATTATGCGAGGCGCGCGGCGCTGCCGTCCAGAAAGAAAATCGAACGCGCCGCCTACGCCCATAGCTACCGCAACAGGCAGGCGCGGGAGATTACGGTAAATCCAAAGTTCCTGAGCAGGCGCGCCATAGGCAACACACAAAACATCAGCATCAGCGGCGCGAATGCGCTCAAGTATATCATCTTCTTCTTCGGGCGCGGGCGAACCCGCATACGTTGCGGCGATTGCCAGTCCAGGCGCGATGGCTTGTAAATAAACAGCAGCCTGTTCTGCGACTCCCGGCGCTGCGCCGAGAAGATAGAGTCGGTAGCCAGAGACGGCGCAGCGTTTCGCAAGGGCAACGACGGTATCGGTGCCGGTGACGCGCTCAGGCGCACGCTTTATGCCGAGATAGGTTGCCCACACAATGCCGATGCCGTCGGCAACCACCAGCGCGGCAGCATTGATCACCTGGCGAAAGCTGCTATTTTTCTGGGCTGCCATCACAAATTCGGTATTGACAGTCACGATTTGCTGGCAGGGCAGGCTATTTTCGCTGGCGCGTCGCAATACAATCAAATGTTCAATCAAGTTAAGCGCCTGTTCCTGGGTCACTCGATCGACGCGCACCCCGAGGATATAGGTGGATGCAGGCACATCAGACATATTCTCCAACTTTATCGGCATAGGTTACCCGTGCAAAATAATGAACCTTACCCTGCTACTATAGCAGATTCGACGCTCTATGGCTATGTCTGCTACAATGTTAAGCAAATAGTATGCGAAAAAGGAGTGACGTTTTATGGCAGATGCGAATACTCAGAGCGGCGAGCGTCCCAGGTTGCCCATGCAAGGCGTGCCACAGCCGCACCGCGAAGAGGTGTTGAACCTGCCGCGCGTTCACATTTCCTCGCACCCGGTGATGAAGCACAAGATGACGGCGCTGCGTGATAAAAACACGCAGCCGCCAGATTTTTACCGGCTGGTGAAGGAGATTGGCGCGCTGCTGGCCTATGAAGCGACCTCGACCCTTGCGCTGGAAAAGACCTCTATTGTGACTCCCATGATGCCAATGACAGGAGAGCGGCTGGCAGGCGGTATTGGCGTTACACCGATTTTACGAGCCGGTTTAGGACTTGCCGAGGGATTTCGCGAAGTTATCCCGGATGTGCAGGTCTGGCACCTGGGTTTGCGGCGCGACGAGCATACCTTAGAAGCGATGGAATATTACAATCAACTCCCGCACAAGGTTGACCTGCAGGTGTGTTACGCGGTTGACCCGATGTTGGCGACGGGCGGCTCGGCCATTGACGCCATCAACGTGCTGAAACATCGCAATATCCCGCGCCTCAGCTATGTGTGCATCATCGCAGCTCCCTATGGACTGCTCAAGCTCTCGCAGACCCATCCAGATATCGACATATTTGTTGCCACGCTGGATGAAAGCCTGAACGATGTGGGCTATATTCTGCCAGGGCTAGGAGATGCTGGAGATCGCCAGTTTGGAACCTTTTGATACTTCGCAGCAAGAGCCATCTGAGCCTGTGCATGCACGCGAAGCGCCGCAAAATCAACTACCGCCGGAGGCGCAAGGAGATGCCAACGGTGGGCCGCTCGGCTGCTGCTTCGGCGTCATTATCGCTTTGCTGCTCAGCCTGAGCATCGCTATTATCAGTCGCCTTTATTCTGTTCAGTTGGCGGGTCTGCTGCATGGCTGGCTTTCATTTACCGTAAAGGCTGCGATGATAGGTTTCATCATTGTAGCCTCTATTGCGCTTGGGTATGCCGGCTGGAAGATTGGGCGCAAAGTATTCCGCGAGTACGAACCCAGTCCCAGGCAGCAGAAGAGGATGGAGCGCCTGCAACAGCGGCAGGTCGGGCATCCGCAGCGCAGGCATTAAGACATATTTTATTGGAAAAGAGGGATTTGGCGTTATGCGCGTGGTTATTTTCTGTGATATGGAAGGTATTTCTTGTATCGAAACATGGGAACAGGTTTCCGCAGGCAAACCATTCTACGAAGAGTCGCGCAAACTCTATACCGACGAGATGAACGCGGCAGTACGCGGCGCGCGCGCCGCCGGTGCTAGAGAGATTACGGTGGTCGATTGCCATGGCGCGGGCGGAGCCTACAGCTTCAAAAGCTTCCTGCCGGGCCACCTGGAATCGGGGGCACAGTACGTTTTTGGCTACCCCTGGGCGCGCTATATCTTTCCCTTCGAAGAGGGCTGCGACGCCATTTTATT
>DATGGW010000267.1:0-3409 GCA_035308345.1 Ktedonobacteraceae bacterium
CGGTTCGCGAACGACTCAAGCGCTCAATCGTCTGCTGTTCTTCGTCTGTCATCGCTCGAACTTCGAGAATCTTTGGCATTGGGCACCTCGCTTCTGAGATGCCTGTATTGTACCGCAATCAGTTAGTGGATGCACCACTAAAGATACTTATGTATTGACAGAGAAACACTTGATAGTTCAAACTATCAGTGTGGGAGAATTTCTCAGGAAAATTCCTCCTGCGGCCTACTTGTAAGCAACCATAGCCCTCTACAACTTATCTAATTTGACTTCAGGCAAAGCAGTCAAACAAAGGGAAGAAAGGACATTTCAATGGCAGGAAACACCTTCCAAAAGTCCAGTATCACCATCGAAACAGCAGAACGGATGATTAATGCCGCCGTAGTAAAAGCGCAAGAAATGGGTAAGGCGATGTGTATTGCTGTTTGTGATGAGGACGGAGTACTCAAGGCTTTTCGCCGCATGGATGGAGCGGCACTCTTGAGCGTACAAATTGCACAGGACAAAGCCTATACTGCTATTAGCTTTGGTGGCATGGCAACGCATGAATGGTTTGACTTCATTAAGAATGATCCACCTCTGCTACATGGCATCGTGAAAACAGACCGCTTAGTTGTTTTTGGCGGCGGCTATGCTGTCAAAACTGATGCAGGGATAATTGGCGGAATTGGGGTAAGTGGAGGTCACTACACAGATGATATGAAAGTGGCAGAAGCCGGTTTAGAAGCCCTGTAAGGAAAGCTCAGCTATGTAACGCCAGCGCTCTACTTAAGAGTAACTTAGTAGGGCGCTGTTTCATGCTTAACCGCTTTAATGGTTACTGGTTGACTCCGTAACGACGTTCCAGATTCTGAATCTCGGGAAGACCAATGTGCTGCGTGAATTGCGAGAATGTCACCATGCGCGAGCTAAAGGGTGCTGGTGTTTCACCTCGCTTGAGGATTTCCAGCAGTTCGAGCATCGCATGCGTGGTGGCAAACAGCATACTCACGGGAAAGAGGACAAGTTTAAAACCCAGAGTGCGAATCTCATGCAGGGGCAGAAGGGGAGTCTTGCCGCTTTCGGCCCAGTTGAAGAGCAGCGGCGTGTCGTGGAAAGCCTGCGCGATGGCCTGCAGTTCCTCGAGAGAACGCGGCGCTTCGATGAAGATCATATCAGCTCCTGCCTCGCGATAGGCGCGACCGCGGCGCAGCGCATCTTCCAGACCGTATACAGCATTGGCGTCGGTGCGCGCGATAATCACGAAGTCGGGGTCTTGCCGCGCATCAACAGCCGCGCGCACTTTCTGCGCCATCTCGTCCATGGGGATGACCTGTTTCCCCTCCATGTGGCCACACTTCTTGGGCCATACCTGGTCTTCGATATGCAGACCTGCTACTCCGGCGTGCTCGTATTCGCGGATGGTGCGCCGCACATTGATAGGATTGCCATAGCCGGTATCGGCATCTGCTATCAGGGGCAGGTCTCCTACTACGGCCGCGAGTGCGGAGGCGCGGCTAACCATCTCGCTCATGGTCAATAGACCAACATCGGGCTGGCCAAGCACGCTGGCGGCTGTGCCAAAACCGGTCATATAGACCGTAGAGAAGCCGACCTGTGCGATCAAACGCGCGCTCAACGCATCATACGCGCCCGGAGCGACGAGTAGATCGGGGCCAGCCAGCAATTCTCGCAAACGAGTTGTAGTACGCATAGCAACATCCTATTCATGTATGGTAGGGGCGACCCTTGCGGTCGCCCTGGTAGCCGCCAAACGGGTTGTGGTGCGCATAGCAACATCCTATTCGTGTATGGCGACCCTTGCGGTCGCCCTGGGAGACGCCAACCGTGTTGATATAAGTGTATGCTACCGATGCGCTTCTGGCAAGGGTTTTATGCAGGCGCAATCACCCGCAGGCGCTCTTCCGCCACGTGGACATACATTGGAGTCTGGCCCCGCACTTCACCGTCGAGCGTCACGTCGCGCGGGTCATCGTTCGTCGCGATGAGCACTCCCCTGGCTTGTAGGTGGTGGAGGCCGGGCAAGTTTGTCAGATCAACGGGACTATGTGTTGATGCAAGCTCCTGCTCGCCGGCGTTGATGCTATATTCATGTTCCTGCATATTGAAAAAATGCGTCAGAGCATAGTTCAATTGGCCAAACTCGATTTGCTCGATTACAACGATATCGAGAAGGCGATCATTGATACTGGCATTGGGAATACTCAGCTCCCATTGGCCGCCAAAAATGGGCGCATTGATAATCGTAATCTGCAATGCACGGCAGTGCAATGAGTATGGCGCCACTACGTGATCGCTGAGACCGGGCATCGTTGTTTTACCACGCGGCATGAACAATCCTTCAAATAGCAGGGTTACGTCCAGCGCATCGTGATATTTCAGCGTTTCAATGGCTGCCACCGGATACGTAAAACGCCCATAACGCTGGCGAGTAGCGATGTTGGTGGCCATGCGCGCAAATTGCACATTCAGGCCGATGGTCACAGTATGCGCAAAATAGCCATGTTTTTCTGTGCCAATGAGCGAAAGCACCGGATTATTCTGGCCTTTGCTGGCAGTGTGCGGCGCCTGCTCAGAGGGTCTGGCGACTCCTATATCGACCTCTTTTATTGCGCCGTAGGCGATAACCTGAGCTGCCTGGCGCAAGTCCTGGGGAATGTTCAGCGAACGGGCGACATCGTTCGCCGTTCCCAGCGGTAGGATGCCCAGCGGCAGTCCGCTTTCGGCAATATGAGTAATGACGCCGCCGATCAATCCATCTCCACCGGCCGCGATAGCTACTCCAATGCCATCCTGTTTCCAGCGCATTCCCTGCGCGGGCAGGTGATCCAGGTCACTAACAGGCATGATCTGAGCGATTTCAACCCTGGCATCGCGCAGGTGCGCCAGAGCAGTGTTAAGTCGATCTGATCTTCCAGAATACGGACTATGTATCACTATGGCTTTGCGATGTGTTTCCACGCTTCTTTCCATTCATCTGAAATGTGTTTTGCACACAGTATAGCGCGTGACCAGGGTGGGGGCAAGCCCAGCCCAATAAGCGTGAACTTGAGGAACTCAAAATTGGCTGCACCCCACGCCGCTCCCTGGGTTATTCGGCCATCAATACATAGGTCGTTCCCACACTATTCGGAATGAACGCATCCGGCATAGCCTGCGCGATGCGATGCGTGGCGCGCCAGCCGGTGCAGTGCGCGGGAACAACCACCGCAGGGTTGATCTGCTGCAAAGCCTCGATGGTCTGTGGAATGATTGGCTCGAACATGGCTCCAGTCAGGTGAAAGCCGCCTGACACGGCGTAAATCTGCTCGACGCCTGTCAGTGCACGCGCCTGGCGCAGGATGTTTATCACGCCCGCGTGTCCGCAGCCGGTTATCACCACCAGCCCTTTGCCGCGCACATTGATTAT
>DATGGW010000268.1:0-5848 GCA_035308345.1 Ktedonobacteraceae bacterium
TCCCTTCGGTACATATCCTCACACAACCGTCATGCCGGGACAAAGGGCGAATGGATTCATGGGTAAAAAGCTTGCGATACTGCTCGTTACGTTGACAGCGCTGGTTGGTATTTCAGGAGGCTATGTCGCAGGTGGTCTTCAGGCCTACTGGCGTTATCAACCGGGTGTGAGCCAGGAGCATTGCGGCGGTCAGTCCCCTGTACATATCTGTGTGCAAGCTCCGGCGGAAGTCTTCAGCGCGTATTACCCGTTCTACCTTTCCACGCATTACGCGCTCTTTAAGGTGACGTACAGCAGCAGCAGCCCGATTACGCTTATCATCAGTGTTGGGGTGGTTGGATTTACCCAGGTGGAGAACCAGACCATTACGGCCAGCGCCGCTACGCAAGCAAGCAATTTTACGCCAGCGCCGCTTGAGCAGGCAGTACGTAAGTTGACGAGCGATGTCAATACTTCGCTCAGCGTGAGAGTGACGGATACACGCGGCAATCCCTACTACATCAACGACAGCCCGCTGCTGCTCCATGCGCACGAGTTGATGCAATGGGTAGCGGCGAACCGGCTTAAAATCGCTGCCTGGGTTACGCCGGATGACCCGGCGCTGATCGCGCTGGTGGCCAAAGCCGCGAGCCATCTTTCTATCGAGCCTGCTCCCGCGCCGGTTGCCATGATTGGCTATACGAATCATGCGACAGCCCAGGCGGTGAGCGACCAGGTTGATGCCATTTTCGATACTTTGCGCCTGGATTACCATATACGCTATACCCAGACCGGTGTTCCCTATAATGGCCCGGACGATACGAGCGTTTCGTTACAAAGTATCAAACTGCCCTCGGAGGTTTTGCAACAGGGCAGTGGTATGTGTATCGAGTTGACCGCGCTGCTGGCCTCCGCTGTCGAGCGGATCGGCCTGGATGCTGAAATTGTGATTACCCCAGGCCATGCTTTCCTGGGCGTGGCGGTCACGCCGGATGATAAGAATTTTGAATACTGGGACGCTGTACAGGTAAACAACGGCGTGGCGGGCGTTTCGAACAATATCTTCACCGACCGTGAATATAATACAAATGCACATGCCGGGCAAATTGTGGATACCATACTAATTAGCTATGCTCGCCAGCAGGGCGTCGGACCTATGGTATAATGTTATATCAGATGCAGGGACGCAATGCATTGCGCCCGCTTGAGGGAGGGATACGAAGACGAGCGCGCTAGATTTTCCTAACTGGTATATTTCTGGCTGCTATGGCGGGTTGGCCTGCTGCATGTGCGCCATCGCCGCCAATACGCTCTACACGGCATGGCGCAAGCGCGGCACGACAAGGCAACTTGCCTTTGTGATTGTGGGCTGCGTATGCTCCGCCTTGCTGCTGCTCCCCACCATTATCTGGTACAATGTGCGACTCAGTGTATCGCCGGCATCGGTCGGTGTGGTGGAAGCAGCATGCGCTCTCATCTACGTGGCACTGTGGGGCTGCCTTGCGCCATTGGGCGCGACTACCGCCTACTGTCTTTATACACGGCCACGCGAGTCACATACCTCGGCGCGTATGCCACGCCAGCGCGCGAAAACTACGAAGGGAAACGCGGCAGCTATTGCTGCTGTGAGGCTGCCGAGACGCCAGCCCGGTGTTCCCGCGCCATTTGTTTATGGCGATGATATCCCCTGGGGCTGGCTCGAACATCGCGCAGGACGTTTCCAGGGTCAGAAATTAGCTTTGAAGCGCGCTGTCTCCAGCATCGGTCGTGAAGAGGACAACGAGATCTGGCTGGACGACGAGACCTCTTCCCGTTACCACGCGGAACTCGCCTGGCAGGATGAGCAGGCCTATATCACCGACTGCGACAGCATGAACGGCGTGATCTTGAATGGGCGGCGCATGCGCGGCACGCTGCCTATCAATAGCGGCGACCTGCTGGAGATCGGTTCGCACCGTTTTCTCTTCGAAATTGCGCCGCGTCCCGCGTCCTTGACCGGCCAGGATGATCCGCTGCTGCGCCATCTTCGCCGTCCCTCTAGCGCGCTGGATCAATCTGAGGAAGAGCCATTTGAGCGGAACGCGGCCAGTTTTGCCGCGCCCCCGACGAAACCAATACATGAAGAGCTTTTTGCAGAAGCGGATAATCACGACGGGCGCGACCTGTTTGAGTCCGCGCCGCAGCCTGCACAAGGTATTGGCAACCGGACATCTAATGACATGCCGGCATGGATGCACACGCTGAGGCCCGACCCCGTGACGCCTCCACCTCTGCCGCACCAGGCATTGCCGCGCGCGCGCAGCAGTATGTGCCTCATTCATAACGGGAGCCTGTCTGGAAAGAGTTTCCTGCTTGATCGTCCCGTGTTAAGGGTGGGACAATCATCTGATTGCGACGTGCTGCTCGACGATGCTTCTATTACCTTAGAATATGCCCGCTTTACGTGCCAGTCGGACGGCGATTACGTCTCTGGCCCCGGTGTCAAAGTGAATGATAAGACCCTGCGCGCTCCTCGTCTTTTGCAGCAGGGAGACATCATTAGCCTCGGCGCAACTCACCTGGAATACTCGACAATGCCGGATGCGCAGACGACGCCGCTGCCCGCGCCGCCGCTTGCACACCCCATCAGCGGACCTATGCCTTTGCGCCTGCCAAGCAAGCCGAAATAATGCTACCACTCAACGTTTGCCAGCGCGCGCATTGACAGGATGGGCCTGCCATGCCCCGGATAAAGGTAATAAACTTTCAGGCTTTCGAGTGTTTGTATCGTTTGTTGCAACCGGCGGCGGTTTGTGCCTCCGCGCGCCAGAATGGTGCCGCCATCCAGGGTTATCAAAGTATCCCCGCACAACAATTCATAACTGAATGGGTTATAGAGACACAGGCTTTCTGCTGTATGGCCGGGGCTGGCAATGACACGCCAATCAAGGTGGTTTGGTAGGCCTACCACGTCCTCCAACCAGATATCGATCATTTGTGCCTGGCGCTCATACTCATCCGAGGTCGCGAGGGGATCAAGAAGGCGCGGCGTGCCGCTGTACGCGGCTGCAGGCGCGTGAGTGACTTTGCGCAGCGCGTCTACTCCGGCGCTATGGTCGGGATGCAGGTGCGTCAGCACAATCAAATCGATATCTTCCGGCTTGCGCTGCAGAAAGCGTTGCAGGTAGGATAGCAGCAATTGTGTGTTGAGGACAGAGCCAGGATCAACAACAATCATGCGCTCATCGTTGATGAGATAAGTGTTTGCCATCGAAAAACGATCGGTGATAGTATGCACTTGACGTGGCTGCCGCTCCACAGGTTGTTCTGGCCGCTTGCCTTCAATGGCGGTGTCCAAGTCGATTCTCCTGCGCTAGAGAGGTCTATTTGCTGCCGGTCGTTAGACATATCCTACCATTTTGGTCATGAGCCGTTCAAGCCAGAAATTTGGTCAGGTTAGCTGTTTTATTTTCGCATAAGATATGGTACAATGGAGTCGTGGTTAAGTAAAAGGTAGGAAATATCGAGACCCTGGTTTCGCTCCGTCACCTGGTTATTAGGTAAAACTGCCTGGCAGGAAGTCCAATGACTTCTTTGACCACCCCGAGATAGAACGCTGCCGCACTGATTCGCGCACTCGCTATCTCCTGACACGTACCCTGGTTACTCTGGTACCATTGTTGAGGCGGAGCGAAAATCAAAGAAGGGAACACCTACCCATGATGTCCAATGAAGGATACTCCGACCGTATCCTCACCTGTCGTGATTGCGGACAGGAATTCACGTTCACTGCAGGCGAGCAAGAGTTTTATGCTAGCCGCAATTTGACCAACGATCCCAGTCGCTGCCCGGCGTGCCGCGCTGCTCGTCGCAGCGGCGGCGGTCAGTCGTCTTCTCGCTCGCGCACAAATACCGGCGAGTATTACGAGACCACCTGCGCCGACTGCGGGCGGCCCACCTCAGTCCCATTCATTCCACGCGAAGACCGCCCGGTCTATTGCAGTGACTGCTTCCAGGCTCATCGCGCGCCTCGCACGGCGCGCAGCGACTCTCGCGGCGGTTACAGCAGCAGTGGCGGCAGCAGCTACGGCGGCGGGCGCAGCGGCGGACGCGACCGCGGCGGGCGCAACGATCGCGGCGGGCGCGATCGCTGGTAGCGTAATAGCAACTGGCGCGATTGATCGCAAACACAACAAGAAGAGGGCGACCCACGCGGGCCGCTCTCTTTTGTTTTTGTTGTAGCATTTTTATGTGACGATTTTGAGTTCCTCAACAATCTCAGCCGCCTCTATAGCCTGTTTAAGTTCTATCGTGTATTTTATATGCCATATCGTTCTAGTAGTGGCCTCGCGTATTTTGCAAAGAATATATGGTTGTCGTGCTCTAGCCAGTAGAGGGGTGTGAGTAGTATTGGCGGCAACCCTACCTCGAGCGCCTTCTCTATTGCCTCTGTTGCCGTCCTCTCCTTCTCATGAGATTGCCCTTGATAGTAATAGGCACAAAGCATCCCTTTCCAGAAGTACGCGTCCCACTCTTCCGGTTCTAGTGGTATGGCCTTCTCTATCTCTTCCAACCCATCTTTAATATTGCCACGCAACCCCAGGGCTACGCTCCGGCAGGTATACGCAATATAATGCTTTGGCTCGATCTTTGCTATGTCCTCTAAATGCCATGCTGTTTCTTCGCTAATACGTTCTTTTCCCATACCTGCCCATTCAGCCATCCAAATAGCATTAATGTTTGTTGGATCAAGTTCGTAGCTACGATTGTAGTCATCTTTGGCCTGAATAGTGTTTTTCAGCCATAAATAAGCGATGCCCCGGTTGTAATAAGCTTTGGCATAGGCAGGGTCGAGCTCAATGGCGCGGCTGTAGTCAGCGATGGCCTGCTCGTACTGCTTGAGATCGTGGTAAGCATAGCCCCGGTTGTAATAAGCATCGGCATCAGTGGGGTCAAGCTCAAGGGCGCGGCTGTAGTCGGCGATGGCCTGCTCGTACTGCTTGAGGTTCCGGTAAGCGATGCCCCGGTTGTTATAAGCCCAGGTATAATCTGCTTTTAGCTCAATTGCTCACGTTAAGACAGGGATACTCTCCGCAAATTTCTTCTCGTCGTATAGCTTTGTGCCAATTTCATAACATGCCCCGGCAGTGGCTTCTCTTAACTCCACATCACTGCCGAGTCGAGTCAGCGCTTGCTCATACCACGCTACTGCCTTGTTCTCATCTCTCCCTCGATAGCTCTCCCCCATTCTCCACCAGAGCGCCGCCTCCAACTCCTTTCTAGAGTCGGGCAGCGGGTGCGGAAAGGTCGGGCAGTGTTGCTGTGCCAGTTTGATGAGTTCGTCCAATCCGGCCAGCTCCTCAGGCAAGGGACTGAGGCTCGTAGTGTAGATCAGACTTTGTGTTGCCCATATCCACCACTGCTTGTAAGGTGATCGTAGTTGCTGCTTAAAAAACGTTCCAATGGTCGCGGCATCTTCGTTGATGTCTCGTCGATAGATTGCTGCCGCCATCATGAAAGGTAGGAGGCAGCGTACTCCTTCCACCGGGTTCAGCCAGCACTGCTGTTCTGTCAGGTCAAGGTAGATACCTACCCACTCATCATCTTGCAGGCGTTCCTTCAGACTCTGGTACTGCCTTGCCTCTTCGAGTTGTCGCAGCGCGTTCTCATGCTCCTCTTTCAGTGCGTGATTGATGGCAGTGATTTCTGGCTCTCTCCCATGCTCTTGCAGCCACAGGCGCAGGAAATGCCGCACTTCCTGGTGCAAAGCAGGCTGCTCTTTCTCGGTAAAGATGAAACTGTAGCGGCGTTGGAGCCGGCTTAACTCACGGCTATAGCTTGTACTGGCCTGCTCCGGTGTCAGTTTCAAAGCGACGGCAACTGCATCAGG
>DATGGW010000269.1:0-5630 GCA_035308345.1 Ktedonobacteraceae bacterium
CAGCGCTGTACGGTTGCGCGCCTTTGCTGCCGGAGCCTCCGCTACTGCGTACTGGACTGCCAGATCGCTATCCGTCGCGGGATTCCAGGTGTCCCAGTCAAGCCCGTTGGGAATACCGAAGATGCGCGAATGGCGCTGGAAGAGCACCTCGTCAAGGCCCCAGCCGTAATCCAGCGTCTGAATCTCCTCTGCATAGCGGCGCGAGACGGTCGTCACCACGTCTGCATACATGAGGCCAGCTTTCATCCAGTTCACATCGCCCCAGAACTCCAGGCCGCTCCGCGTGAAAACCCGCGCAGGGTCCAGCCCCGCCTCATCCAGAATGGAGATGTCCCAGCGTCCCTGATATTGCAGGTTATGCACGGTATAGGCGATACGAGCTGCTCCATGACGCAGCAGATGGCCATAGGAGGTGCGCAGGTAGGCCGCGCAGGGTGCAGTCTGCCAATCGTTCAGGTGGATTATATCCGGCGCAAAACCGAGCGCTGGCAGCGCATCGAGTAGAGCGCGGCAAAACAAGATGAAGCGCCGCTGCTCGTCGCGCTGATCCAGGCCGAGGTAGATTTGCCGGTGCCGACCAAAGAACTCATCCTGGTCGAGCAGGTAGACCACCACAGGCGTACCGGGGAGCGTCGTCCGCATTACAGACGCTTGCCGGCCTTGCCACGTCCCTACGAAACCGGTGGGCTTGAGACCCCAGCGCATCGGATCAACGATTCCATAGCGTGGCATAAAGATACACACTTCGTGACCCAGCTTCGCCAATTCGGCAGGTAGGCTCCCTATGACATCGGCCACGCCGCCCTCTTTAGCAAAGGGAACCGCTTCAGTGGCAACCATCAGAATCTTGAAGCGCGCATCACGTATCATGCTTCCCCCCTTGCTAAGATGACAGAAGACCTCCAGGATTTATTATTCGCTATCATACCATCTGGTGAAAACTTGAGTATCGCTTTATTTTGTTAGTTATATTGCGCTTTGCTCCGTCGCCTGTCTTGCTCGCTCTTGTTAATGATCAAATCGCCGAATTCCTGCATCACATTCTCAGGAGACGAAGCGCGCATTTGCGCAAGACGCAGGTAATAATCCGCTTGCTCGGCAGTCAAAGAAACACTATATTCAACTCCATTTTTCCCGACAACGGTGACAACTTTTTCCATGATAATCGTCCTTTTATAATTTCTTTTCATTGACAACTGTAGTATCGTGCACTATACTGCACTAATAAGATGATACCATCGATTTCGCGCAATGTCAATGACAAACATGCATTTTCACTTGATAACATGCATTTTTCAAGGAGAACGGCGCAATGATGACAGCAGAACGACGACGTTCGATCATGCAAATTCTACAGCGTGATGGAAAGGTACTGGCAACAGATTTAAGCAAGTCCTTGCACGTTTCAGAAGATACTATTCGACGCGACCTGCGCGAACTGGCCGACGCAGGTATGCTTCTGCGTGTGCATGGAGGAGCGCTCCCATCCTCTCCGACCACCGCCAGTTTCTCAGAGCGCCAGCACCAGTCTCCTGAAGCGAAGGTCGCCATCGCCCGTGCCGCTGTAGGACTTATCAGACAGGGTCAAGTGATTATACTGGATGGGGGCACGACGCCGTTACAAGTGGCACAGTTCCTACCGCGTGATTTGCGCGCCACCATCATCACGCATAGCCCGCCAATTGCTCTGGCCCTGGCAGAATATCCAGAAATCGAGGTCATCGTCATCGGAGGGAAGCTCTTCAAGCGCGAGTTAGTGACTGTTGGCGCTGCTACCATCGAAGCTTTTCACAATATCCGGGCTGATCTCTGCTTTCTAGGGATAAACAGCCTGCATCCCGAAACCGGGATCAGCACCCTCGACCTGGAAGAGGCCTATGTGAAACGTGCAATGATCGCAAGCGCTGCGGAGGTAGTGGCGCTGACTTCGGCGGAGAAGTTAGGCACAGCAGCGTCCTACATCATTGGGCCGCTCAGCGACTTGACTTACCTGGTGACTGAACGTTCTGTCTCTGAAGAGGTGCTGGCACCTTACAAGGCGTTTGGTCTTACCATCCTACGTGCATAGTATGATTTACTTTTCTTGGCGGCAATAAGAATCATGAGTTGGTCTCCTCTAGTGTGGAATAAGACCACCGTGGCATCAAACAACGAGACTCTCCCATGCGCGGCTTTGGAACAGGTGAAGCGGCAGCTCGCTTCTGTGGCGCTTTTGACAAACGACGCACCTATTTCCGTTCCCGCCGCATACTGGGCAAAGCAGTCTCTCTGCTGGAACAACGGCACGTTTTTCTCCAGCGGCTCACAGCCTTGCAGATAGGTAGACGAGCTGCCTCATAGTTCAATGAGCGATAGGTGAGCATCCCATGCACCCTGATACACTTTTCTGTGTTCTCAGTTCTGACAGAACCGTATTACTTGCTTACGAACAAGAAGTTTTATTTCTCTGGTTTCTTCTGTTAATGACCAGGTAGATGGAAACATCAGATTGGTAAGAATGAAACGAAAGACATAGGGAATGATCTTTTCCTCCAGAGTTTCGCCTGTCTTCTTTGTAATAATCCGATAGAGGGCATGTACTGTCGGAAGGAGGCGCTGAGCAGTCGTTGTTAATACCTCCTGCTCAGCACACGGAGAAATACGACTGGGAACGCTGACATCCGGCAAGTAGCTCCCAGCATGGATGTTCTCAATAGGGCCATACCGATAGGTTTCGTTGATCACGCCATTGGCTAAGATCCGCATCAGGTGAGGTGTTATTTCTTCTTTCTTGCGTACAATGAAGTCTTCACCAGCTTTGTTCTGCAAGGACTCCATAAATTCTGCTCTCCCAGCTTTCGAGTTAAAAAACGTCCGAAGCCAGAGCTGCTTCTGGTAGGATTGTTTATCAAATATGATCTGAGGGAGCGGTGGGAGGAACTTCAATGCGGCTTTTACCAGTTTGCGAAATCGATTGGGATCGGTGTGTATCAGCGTCAACCACCGGCAGAATGCAGATGAGATTTCAATATTCATTCGTGCCATCTCTGTATCACGTATCCCTGGCACTTCTTCCTGGAACAGAGGGGTCCACTCATGGACTTCTTTATCTGCCAGGACGGCAAAGTAAGATCCCCATCGAAGACAGACGGCCACAGTTGCGTAGGTGACTTCTTGAAAGTCTACAGCGGTTTGAGGGGGGACCTTTTCCTGTGTTGTGGCATCTGTCAGATAAGCAATTACCTGCTGATAGAAGGTCTGCGGCGCAGGAGTGATCATCCGAACTCTGCGGTTCTCTGGATCACGGGTTTCTTCCAACGTTCCTGCATCCAGAAGCAAGTGATCTGTTACTCTGATGTGGAGGCGATATGTCATGACACACTTCCTTTTCTTTTCTACGTTCTTTGTGTGCTCGATGTGCATAGAAAAGTGCCTGCGCGATGTGCTGGTCATGCCACACCACTCGCGGCGGAGACACCTGGGAAGAGCGTGGATGGAGCGTTCGGAGCGTACCGTGCGCCTCCTCCATCATCACCAGATACGGCACCTCCTCCTCAAAGCCCAAATCCACCATGGGACTGAGGTGAGGATGGCGCAGGCGGGCGCTGATACGCGCTTCGGCGCGCATGAGACCCCACACCTGCTGATCGCCACGAAACGACACTATTTTCACCGCTCCTAGCGTCCCCAGGTATACCTGCTCTGCGGAATAGACCTCACCAAGGCCCTCTCTCCCAAAAAGCGCAGCAGCCGCTTCAAGGCGTGTTGAAAGGTTCGGTCAGTCCAGAATCGCCAGCGCTGAAGTGGCCTGCTGGACAGAAAAGTGTTCAGGATCGTAAGATGCGCCTGCCCACTGGCGCAGGCGTTCGTGCTCTGGATGCCTGGGATTCTGCCATGCCTCCAGGAACAAAGCGTATCCGCCTATCCCGCCGACATCCTCTGGGGGGCAGGCCCGCGCACCCGCCAGACAGCGAGGCGCAACCCAGAGAGCGCCCTCATTCATGGCGACATCTGCAAGATGCTCAATGCTTTCAATGGTAATCTGGTGCATCCAGCTATCTCCCAGATCATATTCGTAGGTCAATTTCAGCCAATCGGCCCAGACGGTCGCATCGAGCTTGGTGCGTCGGCTATCCCGGATGTGCCTATCAGCACTTTCCCCATCCGGATCAGGGAGACCGTACACGATGGTCTTCTCATTGATGGTCAGCCGGAACACATACAGATGAGTGTTCTCCCATCCCATCACCACCTGGAGCATTTTATGGAGGGTGTGAAGGCTGATGGCACCAGGCACGACCATGGTGCGCCAAATAGGTGGCTCAATGCCCGTCAATTGGACGTGCAGGTAGTAGCGGCTCTCTGACTGATAACTGCCCAAGTGCGTCTCCTCTTCTCCGTGTTGTTTTCTAGTAAAGCAGGTCAGCACAGAAAAAGCAAGACAACACCGCATCTTTCTGCCATTTTTACGCTTTTCGCATTGAATTATTGTTGTGTATTCCATTCACAGCATAGGAAAGGGAGTAGGCACTTCTGACGCCGCATTCCGTCGTGAGAAATCTGACCAATGAGTTCGATTTCTCTCCGCTTCCCTCCTAAACGCTGAGGGTGCCTGAAAGAAGATATTCGCCCTGATGCTTTCAGGAGAGCCAGGAGACGCCATTGCGCGGATCAGCTCATGCGGCGTCTGGCTGCGCGAGGGAACAACAGCTTCATCATTTTTCCACAGTTAGAGATTTTCCAAAAACCGCTCTTTTCTCACGAAGAGCTTCTGCGACCTTTCCCCCGTCCTTGTTCCTTCCGGCGTTTGCTCTTGTCTCGCCTGGATTGCTCCGTGAACGCTGACTTCTCTGAACATGCCCGGATCTCTTGCTCCTGACGCCGCTGCTCACAGAAGTGCGGTAGCGTTTCACGGATGCAAGATCAGCGACCCCAAGCTGCTCCTGCAAGGCTGCCAGCTTGCCTCCTGCCAGCAAGAAGCGAATCGCATAGGTATCGCGCAACATGGATGGGCAGATGGGCTCCCTGGCGAACCCTGCCCGCTGACTCAGCCGCAGAAACAAAAGAGTGAGGCTATTCTTGGTCAGAGGACGCCGCCGTTCCGTGAGCAAGAGCAGGTCCTGTGCCTCTGGCACCACTGATGTCCAGGTCGGCGTGAGACGGGTCTGCTCCAGATAGGCGCACACGGCGCGCTGCCCGTCCGCCGACAAGGGGAAGACGCGGAGGCGCCCTCTTTTCCTTTGGACAGTCACAGTTCCGCTCGCGCGGTCCACATCAGCGAGACGTAAGACGCACAACTCGGAGACGGACAGTCCCGTGTCCCGCAAGAGCCAGAGGATGGCGCGGTTGCGCGCCATCATGCCCGCTTTCTGCCCTCCGGGCGAGCCTGCGAGCTGACAGGCGTGCAACAGGTGGACAAACGCCGCTGGCTCCACCGGTTGGGGCAAGCCCCGCTGGGCCTGAGGCACCGCGCCTTTCGGAAAGAGCGTTTCTGACATATAACCTTGCCTAACCAGCCAGTTGCAGAACGCGCGCGCCGAACGCATGTAGGCCGCAACTGTGCTGACGGTTCGCGTCACCCCGGTTCGAGCCGACAGCGCGATAGGAAGGTCGGTCACCCAGCTCTGCAGACAGTCCCTGGTGATTTCGCA
>DATGGW010000270.1:0-9952 GCA_035308345.1 Ktedonobacteraceae bacterium
TGCGCTGCTCGCTCAGAAACTTCTTGCTGCGTTTGCAATCGCTGCACCAATTGGTGCCATAGAGTTTGATATTGGTATGTGTCATGCTATACTCCTTATCAGTATTGGAACCATGCCAGTTCTGTTTCTGGTATGGTATCACGCGCAGGGGAAAATGTTATAAAACATCCGTTTGGAGGTAAAAACTAAATGACCCAAACCACACAGTATGATGCCATTGTCATTGGCGCTGGCCAGGCCGGAGGGCCGCTTTCCACTGCATTAGCAAATGCCGGGTGGAAGACGGCCATTATCGAACGAGTGCATGTCGGTGGCACCTGCATCAACGAGGGCTGCACGCCCACCAAGACTATGGTCGCCAGCGCGCGTGTTGCCTATCTTACCAGGCGCGGCGCTGACTACGGCGTCCATACGGGGCCGATCAACATAGACATGGCTAAAGTCCGGCAGCGCAAACGAGACATCGTGGAGAGCTTTCGCGGTGGCAGCGAGAGCCGCATCAAGGACACCCAAGGGGTAGATCTCTTGATGGGTGAGGCCAGCTTCAGCGGGTCGAAGATGATAGAGGTATTGTTGAACAATGGTGAACGCCGTCAATTAACGGCCAGCACGATCTTTATCAATGCCGGCGATCGACCGGCGAAGCCAACTCTGGCCGGTATAGAAAATGTATCGACGCTCGATTCGACCTCAATCATGGAATTGGATGCTGTGCCAGATCACCTGTTGGTAATCGGCGGCGGCTACGTCGGGTTAGAATTTGGTCAGATGTTTCGCCGCTTTGGCAGCCAGGTCACGATCATTCAACGCGGAGCGAAACTGCTGAACCGTGAAGACGCGGATGTGGCTGACGAAGTAGCGAAAATCCTGCGTGAAGACGGCATTGAGATACTGCTGGAGACAAAACCAACGCGCGTCGAGCAAACTGCAGATGGCATAATCTACTTAACAGTGCAAACACCGACTGGAGAACGTAGCCTTGTCGGCTCGCACTTGCTGCAAGCAGCAGGACGAGTACCTAATACTGACTGGCTCAACCTGGATGCGACGGGGGTAGCGACCGACAAGGCTGGTTTTATCCAGGTGAACGAACGGCTGGAAACAAATGTGCCGGGCATCTATGCTTTAGGCGACGTAAAAGGCGGACCGGCCTTTACACACATCTCCTATGACGATTTCCGCGTCATCCGCACCAATCTACTTGAGCATGGAAGCGCATCTATACACGATCGCCTGGTACCTTATACAGTGTTTATTGACCCACAGTTGGGGCGTGTAGGGCTCTCCGAGAGCGAGGCGCGCGCGCAGGGACGTAACTTCAAGGTCGCCAAAATGCCCATGAATTACGTTGCCCGCGCCTTAGAAGTGGATGAGTCGCGTGGCTTTATGAAAGCGCTGGTGGATGCCAACACGCACCAGATTCTGGGCTGCGCCATCCTGGGCATCGAGGGTGGCGAGATCATGGCGATGCTGCAAATAGCGATGATGGGCAAAATACCCTACACGGTGCTGCGAGATGCCGTCTTTGCGCATCCCACCCTGGCCGAATCGCTCAACAATCTATTCTCGAGCTTCGACGAGTAAGGATATAAATGGCGCAGCGTTCAACTCTGCATGACCGTGAAATCGCGTTCATTCAAGCGCAAAGAGTCGCGCGGCTGGCGACATCGGACGAAGATGGGCATCCACACGTAGTACCCGTTTGTTTTGCCTTCGATGGCTCGTGCTTCTATACGCCGCTGGACGAGAAGCCTAAGCGCGTCGAGGTACGGCAGTTGCGCCGGGTGCGCAATATCGAGGCGCGTCACGAGGCGATGCTGTTGATTGACCGGTATGATGACGACTGGTCGCGCCTGGGTTATGTGCAGATTTACGGTCATGCAGGCTTGCTCATGCCTGGCGAGCCAGGTCACGCGAATGCGCTGCTCCTTCTGCGCGGACGTTACGTGCAATATAGGACGATGGCGCTGGAAATGTACCCGCTGATTGTGATTAAGCCGCAGCGCGTAGTCGCGTGGGGATCAGCTCTCAGGCAAACGTAGGCATCGCAACTACATGGAAGGTTTAAGCCGGATCATAATCTCTGCTACACCTGCATTATCGTTCTCTAAGGCTGCGATAACCTTTGATTGCTCGTCGGCAGTGCGATTCTGGCTCATTTTGAATTTCCCTTCGAGGCGAGTGATCTCGAGGGTGAAGCAAACTATGCCGCGCATCATCTTATGCACATAATCTTCGGGTAGCTGGAATGTCCAGGGCTGTTCAAATTGGGCTTCATTGATCTCGACAAGAGTTTTGAGTTGAGTGTAGAGCATCTCACTATCTTCGATAAGGCGCGGGATGCCGTAAGCATGCACGGTGGCATAGTTCCACGTGGGAACGCTCAATTCAACATCGTACCACGAGGGCGAGATGTAGGCATGCGGGCCTTGAAAGATGACAAGCGCTTCCTGTTCGCTTGAGAATGATTGCCATTGAGGATTGGCGCGAGCCATGTGCGCCTGGAGCGTCCCATAAGAGCCACGCCCGGCATCGAAAAGAAAGGGCAGGTGTGTTGCAAAGGGTGCGCCATCTACCTGCGTGACCAGGATACCGAAGCTGTGTTCGCGTATGAAAGCCTGGAGGGTTGCTCTATTATCTTCGCTAAAATGTGCTGGAATGTACATGCTCTAACCTCACCTGTGTTTTTCTAACTCCTGATGGCAATAGTACCCGGCGTCTTATGCATTTACTACAGCCAAGAGTATATAAACGTAGGAAATTGGTCTGCTTACTGCTAAATACTTGCCTGGGTATGCTACCATGAAAACTATGTTACTAAGTATGGCATCTTTTCGATTGGATTAAGTAGGGATTATTAATAATACTTATTCCGGGTAAATCGGTCATTTATATGCAAATGCTTTGAGAGGCAGGTTAGTGGTATGCCTGAGTCAGGTTTGAAAATAGGCCCTTTACATATACGTATTCCACTGAGCATTTATGGCCTCGGCGCGCTGCTGATCATCGCTGCGGGCGTCGCGATTCGCATTGTGCTGCTCACACAGGGATGGCCCCATACCAACTCCGACGAGGGAACCTACGGAATGATGGCCATCAATATCGCGTTTCATGGAGATCGCCCTATCTTTATGTACGGCCAGAACTACATGGGAACCATACAGGCGTATATGGCCGCCGGGTTGTTCCGTCTCTTCGGCGTCTCGCTGTTCAATCTCCGTTTGGGACTGGTCTTCCTGTTTGCCCTTTTTCTCGTCTCTATGTACCTGTTAACCAGCCTGCTGTACACGAAGAGCATGGCCCTCTATACGTTGCTCCTCTTAATTCTTGGCTCAAGCTACGTGATTTACAGGCAGACACAGTCCCTTGGCGGCTGGGTTGAAACCTTATTTTTTGGCGCGTTATTGTATTTTCTGGCTAGCTGGCTGGCGCTCACTGCCGATCAGGAAACAGCTTCCAGATACCGTAAATTGCGCCTGGCAGCTTATTTTGGCTGGGGCGCGCTGGTGGGATTATGCCTGTGGAGTGATATAGTTATTGCGCCTTTTATTTTCACATCTGGCTTGTTGCTGCTTATCTTTTGCTGGCGTGATATACGCTCGTGGGCGCCTGTTTTGCTCATCGTGGGAGTGCTGCTTGGTGGTCTGCCCATGATTATCTATAACTTGCATACGACCTTGAGAAACGATTCATTGCTGACAGCGATTGGTCTTTTTGGCGGGGGTGTGTCTCACCACTCAATATTCTATTATCTGGTCCACGGCACCGTGGGAGTGCTGCTGATCAGCCTTCCGGCTATATCTAGCTATAGTAACGTTTGCGATGTCTCGCAGATACTTTACCTGGGAGGTAGTGGCCCCGGCGCCGTCCAATGCACGCTGGAGCAGGGGGCGTGGACGCTGGTGTGGATTGCGCTGTGGGTGAGTTCTGCCTTCCTTGCCATCAAGGCAATTCGGGGGCTGCCGCGCAAAGTAGAAACGCGCACGCCTGAGCAGCAACATGACCTGGTGCGTTCTTACGCGCGCCTGGGATTACTTATCGCGGCAGCTATCTCGTTATTCCTGTTCATCGTCAGTCCATCCTCGACATACTTTCCCTATTTAAGTTCACGCTATATCCTTTTTGTCTGGATTGCGACACCCGCCCTGGTATATCCGCTCTGGCTGGGCGCAAGCGCAACAGGAAGAACGGGTGAAAGATTAGCGAAATTCATCAATATCGACTTCAAACGAGTGGTTTTAGTGATTATTGCGCTCCTATTTTTATGGGGAACGGTCAAAACGTTTCAGGAGATTCCTGCCACTCAAGCTGCCAACGCGCAGGAGCAAGACCTTGTTGACAATCTTGTACATATTGGAGCCGTCCACATCTACTCCGATTACTGGACTTGCGAGCGCGTCATGTTCCAGAGCGCAGGTCGAATCACCTGCTTCACCGTCGATGACTACCTTAACACGGGGTATGAACGCTATCTTCCCAACAAAATCATTGTTACATCCGACCCGAAGTCAAGCTATGCCTTTCCACTCAACCTCCCGCAGGCAACAGCGATAGCGCAGCGCGTGTCACATTCGAGGAAAGCATACCATCGCTATGTATTTGATGGCTATGTTATATACCAGCCGGTGTGACAGGCTTATGACGGTAATCGTTTTGTTGCTTTGAGCGTTTCCAGCATCTGCTGGAACCCCACGCGCTCCGCAATAGCACGCACGCGGCGAAAGCCCTCACCATAGACAGGATTGGGATTCTTTTCGATGCTACTGGCATGATAAAGGCTTTCGGGTGTGTTTAACTGCGTATAGTAGCGATAGGCCAGCAGTTCGCAGAATCCCTCTTCGTCCCGCTGCGGCAGGCCATTGATAGCGTGTACGGCCAGCCAGACGTGACCCAGTTCGTGCGTGACGATGCCTTCAAACAGGGGCGTGGGTAGTCCTTGCAATAACGAATCTTCATTCAACTTCCATGATGGTATCGCCATCATCCACAAAATCGCCCTCGCTCACTTTGATGGCTTTGACGGTTCCGGCGACCATCGATTGCACAGGAATCTGCATTTTCATTGATTCCAGCATAACTACATCCTGGTCAATCGCGATCTGATCGCCTGGTTTGACAAGCAATTCTAAGATAACCCCGGCCATGTTCGAGACAATTCGTTTCATATTCGCTCAAATCCCCCCTTTTTTGGCTTGCCCTCGATGTTTTCTTATGTCTCTTTTCCCGTTCTCCCGTTCCCTTGAGCAGTTTTTCATCGTTCTCAGACTTGAGCCCTTATGTTCAGTATCATCGGTAGCCTGGTCGCTATCCTTCCCTGGCAGTGGGCATCAGACAGGGTAGATAGGATTGCGACATTCCGAGAAACGCGCCTCTTTGGTCTGGTAGACACTGTAGCGGGCGATCAACTCATCGCGCAGGGTCTCGAAAGGCGTGATGGTATCAACGATCAATTCGGAGGCGAGGCGGAAAATGTCGATGTCCTCGGCGTAGCGAGCTTCCATCATCTTGCGGAAAGGCTCGCGCTCCTCTTCGGGCATGCCGGCAATCTGGTTGGCGAAAACGGCGTTGATGGCGGCCTGTGGACCCATAACGGCGATCTGTGCGGTTGGCAGCGCAATGACCGCGTCGGTGCCGAAGGCCGGCCCCGCCATGGCATAGAGTCCCGCGCCGTAGCATTTGCGCACAATCACCGAGATTTTCGGCACGACTGCCTGTGAGATGGCGGCGATGAACTTTGCTCCGTGACGAATAATGCCAGCACGTTCAACCGCGGAACCGATCATGAAGCCGGATACATCAGCAAGGAAGAGCAGTGGTATGTTGAATGCGTTGCAGGTATTGACGAAGCGGGTCCCTTTATCGGACGAATCGACGAAGAGCACTCCGCCTTTGACACGCGGCTGATTGGCGACGATGCCGACGGCGCGTCCATTGAGGCGGGCAAAGCCAGTGACGAGTTCGGGAGCGAACAGTTTTTTGACTTCCAGGAAGCTGCCGCCGTCCACCAGAGAGTCGATGAAATCGTACATATTGAACGGCCTGTTTTGCGCTTCGGGCACGATATCTTTCAACGGGCGGTCGCTGGCAGGCGGAACGGGTTCGGCGTCATCATGTTTGCCCAGGTAGTTCTGCGGCATGTAACAGAAATAGTCCCTGGCGATCTGAATAGCATGCTCTTCGCTTTCCGCCAGGAAGTCACCCAGGCCGGAGACGGTGCAGTGCATGTGCGCGCCGCCCATTTCCTCGAGCGTAACTTTTTCGCGTGTGACCATCTCGGCCATGCGCGGCGAACCGAGATAGGCGCTGGCGTTGCCCTCTACCATGATGGCGATATCGGCGAATGATGGCGTATAGGCCGCGCCCGCGGGCGAGGGACCAAACATGATTGAGATCTGCGGCACGACGCCCGACATCTTTATCTGGTTATAGAAAGTGCGCCCACCCTGGTTGCGCCCCGGAAAGAGACGCACCTGGTCGGTGATACGCGCCCCTGCCGAGTCGATCAGGTAGAACATGGGTATGCGCATCTGCATAGCCATCTCCTGGATGCGCAGGTTCTTTTGCACCGACTTCTCGCCCGCGCTGCCAGCTTTCACGGTTGAGTCTGACGCGCTGAAAGCCACCGTGCGCCCATGAACGCGCCCGACGCCTGTAATGACCCCATCCGAAGGCAACTCAGGGTTCTGGCACTCTGCGAACATGCCATCCTCAAACTCGATTTTCCCATCATCAAGCAGGAGTTTGAGACGATCACGCGCAAACAGCTTCTTCTGCTCGCGGTTGCGCGCATGATATTTTTCAGCGCCGCCTTTTTTGATGCGCTCTATCTCTTCGATGAGCCGTTCATCTTTGCTGGTCATGAGGCCTGGTGTCCCTTTCTCTCGCGGGTAGTTGTGCTGCTACTGTACATTTTCGTAAGGCTCATTCCTGCCCAGCTAAAATTGTATCGACGCTCGCTTTTAATGAGGGAAGATCATTCTCAACCACAGCCCAAACTACATCTAGATCGATGCCAAAGTAATGATGAACAAGAATATTCCTCATGCCGTTTATATTTTTCCACGACATTTCTGGATAAAGTTCCTTAAAATCCTGTGGAATTGCGCGTGCAGCTTCGCCAATGATCTCAAGATGACGAACAACCCATGTCTGTATGAGCTCGTCCTGATCGAATGAATCTCGCCCTTGATGGGTGTACTTCATGATTTGGGCGATAGCTTCTTGAATATCTCGCAAGCGTTCGTTCACGTCCCTCACAACGCAACCGCCTCTTTCAATACTCGCTCACGAATACGGTCGCGCAATCCCTTTTCTGTCACTACATCTACATCACATCCAAGCAGATCTTGAAGATCCATCAAAAGACCACCAAGGTCGAGCAAGCTGCGCCCCTTTTCCATATCGACCAGCAGGTCAATGTCGCTCTTTTCATCGGCTTCGCCCCGTGCAACAGAGCCAAAAACACGCACGTTGTACGCGCCATATTTACGTGCCGTCTGGAGAATGTCTTCGCGTTTTGTTTGTAATAGTTCATCAAGAGGCATAGACGCCATCTCCTTCAATGCATAATCCACGCTTGTTATCCTGACTCTAATGCTTGCACAGTTATTTTACCATAGTGGTCTATGAAATAGCTCAAAAACAGATCGGCTTCAACCTGACGTCAATAACGCACAATTAAGGCTGCGGCAATATCGTATACTATATTTTGCGAGATGAACAATGCCCGTTAGACCCGTTTTATAAGTGGAATGAGCATGTCTTTTGAAACTATGCGCTTGATAAAAGTCAGGGCAAATTTTGAACCGGCCTTTAAAGAGCAATTGCTAAAAAGCCCACTGCAATTCTTAGCAGACTATGACCTGACAGAAGATGAAAAGCGGCAAATAATCGTACCTCACTTTAGCTGGTTGGAGATAGGCAGATTAGCCGCTTTATCGTACCCTGAGTCAGACGACGCCTTTACCGTTTTGTGGGATATGGGTATCAGGACGTTACTAAATCTTTCCGAAATACCATTACCTCTAGACGCTCTTAATAAAGTCGGTTTGCTGATCGAACATATCCCCATTGTTGTTTACGAGGCTCCAACTGTTCAACAGATCAAACAGGCGCTTGCTATGATTAACCGCTGCCTGGACAGCGACATGCCGGTAGGGGTTCACTGTATTGCTGGATTAGGACGTACCGGCACAATTCTAGCGTGTTATCTGATAGAGCGGGGATTGTCGGCGCGCAATGCTATTCATGCAATTCGACAATGGAGGCCCGGCTCTATTGAGGGTTCAGATCAAGAAACAGCCGTCTACAGTTATTATGCAGCCTTTAGTTCAAGGTCTTAGGTTGATGTCTATTAGCCCGTCAATCTTCATTTGAGGGAGAAGGGCGAATACAAATGTAGGGACGCCCCTCGTGGGCGTCCGGCCACATCCGTCAATGCTTACACTTCGATCTCCATGCGCAGCAGAGCCGACGAGAGCGACTTGCCCAGGCTATCGCTGCGGAGCGAGCGTGATGCTCCGCCATCGAGCGCGCCGTGCAGCACGAATTTGAGAGCCAGCACATTGGGGACTTCGTAGCGTTCGACTTCGCCGCTGATGATGCCCTTGAAATGTTCTTTGACGCGCTCGGCGGTCACTTCACGCACGAACAGGTCATAGCTGGGTCGGTCGTAGGCGAAAAGGCTGAGGTCAGCTTTGTCACCTTTATCGCCTGAACGAGCGTGTGCCAGTTCAGCCAAGCGTTTTTTCATACTATGATTCCTCTACGCTCACACGCACGTATTCTTCGATGATATGGCGTGGGGCCAGTGTGGGCCAGATGCCGAGCAGACCGCGCGGCTCAAGCATGCCGCCCGCGCCGCCTATGAATGGTGGGCCGCTGAGGGCAAGCGGCGGGAAGAGACGGCCAAGTTTCGCAGCTTCGCGCTTATCGGCGCAGCGCACCGCGATACGCAAGTAAACTTCGTTCAGGTCATTGGCATATGTTGGGTCGGCCAGCGGTCCATGAATGGAGTTGTAACCGGGGTATTCGATCACGGTTTCCTCGGACTTAAGGCCGATTTCAACCATCTGCTGCTGGATGATCTCGGCGGCGGCCTGCGCTTTCGCCAGCGCGTCGGGCCAGGCATAGCCAATCATCGCCTGTCCCATTACCCCATCTTCGTAGCCTGCCACGATCTTGAGTGTATCGGGAGCGGGTCGCCCCGTCGCGCCGCTGACACGTACCTCGTCCGGCCCAATCTCTTGCAGGCGCAGCGTGGTCATATCGACATCCACATCGGGAGTCACATAGTGGGCGGGATCATGAACTTCATATAATAGCTGCTCGCGCAGCGTATCGAAATTAACGCGCCCGCCTGTGCCGGGAGCTTTGCTAATGACGGCCTCGCCGTTTTCCCACACTTCGGCAATGGGGTAGCCGATATGCGCAAGATCGGGCATGGAACGCCAGTCGCCGCCAAAGTTGCCGCCGGTGGCCTGCCCGCTGCATTCCAGCAGGTGACCCACGACGATGCCCTGGGCCAGCTTATCCCAGTCATCCCAATGCCAGCCCAGTTCGTGTACCACCGGTGCGAGGAAGAGCGCGGCATCGGCAACTCGACCCGTCAAGACGATATCCGCGCCCGCCTCCAGTGCCTCGACCAGCGGCCGTGCCCCTAGATAGGCATTGGCGAAAAGAAGCCGTTCGCGCACGGTTGCAATATCGGCGCTGGTGTCCATGTGAGCGAGCGACGCGCCCACCGCTTGCAAGTCGTCGAGACGTTCGATCACGGCATCGCCCAACACGACACCCACTTTGAGCTTGAGGCCAAGTTTGCGCAGAACAGCCAGCAGCGCCTCGCGCGCGGCCAGCGGGTTCAAGCCACCAGCATTCAACACAAACCTGGCACCATGCCGTATGGCTAGAGGGAGCAGGTCGGACAGCATCGGCACGAGATCCTGGGTGTAGC
>DATGGW010000271.1:0-11755 GCA_035308345.1 Ktedonobacteraceae bacterium
TATCTTCATCATCGATGGCATGCACGAGATGAATGCCCAGGCCGCCAACTGCCTCTTGAAAACGCTTGAAGAACCAGAACCCGACGTAGTCTTACTGCTCACCGTACCCGATCCCACTCTGCTTCTGCCCACCATCCTCTCGCGCGTGCAGCAAGTTCCTATGAATTTACTCACTAACGCGCAGATCAAAAGCGCACTGGAACTGCAGTGGCAGGTTGAGCCAGCGGAGGCAGCCCTCATCGCAGCATTAGCGGCTGGCCGCATGGGCTGGGCTGCGCAGGCTGTTGAGGACGAAGATATGCTGGCTGCGCGCAAAACGCAGCTGGAAACCTTAACGCGCCTTCCCGCTCTCAATACCGCGCAGCGTTTCGACATCGCGCAGCGCCTCAGCGCGGATAGCGATAAATTGCATGGTATACTTGAATTGTGGCTGCTGTGGTGGCGCGACATGGTATTGGCAGCCAATAACAGCCTTGACCTGGTCGTCAATGTAGATATGTCCACCGTGATACAAAAACAGGCCGCGAAAGTAGGTCCAGCCCAATCCCAGCGTATGGTGCGCTCCATCCTGGACACCTTGGAAGCCCTGGATCAGAATGTTAATGCACGCGCCGCGCTCGAAGTCTTGATGCTTGATTTACCATCAATGAGATAAAAAGGAGAACCTATGCGAACCGACTTCCAACACCTGCTCATACAACAGGACGGCGGCGTGCTCACCATCACCATGAACCGACCCGAAGTGCTCAATGCATTCAACGGAACCATGCTGGAAGAACTGATCGAGGCTGTCGAGGCAGCCGCGCAGGACGGTGCGGTGCGCTGCGTCGTTCTTACGGGCGCGGGGCGAGCTTTCGGTTCGGGACAGGACCTGCGCAGCCTGGCTGAGGGCCGCTCTAGCGGCGCCATAGGAACGGTCAGCGCGCACCTGCAAAATTATCACCGTGTGGTGCTGGCGATTCGCAATATGCCCAAACCCGTCATCGCAGCGGTGCGCGGCGTGGCAGCCGGTATTTCCTGTAACATCGCCCTGGCCTGCGATATGCGCATCGCGGCAGACGATGCGCGCTTCATCGAAGCTTTTGCCCGCATTGGCCTCGTACCCGATGGCGGCGGCGGCTACTTCCTGACCCGGCTGGTCGGCGTAGGCAAGGCCATGGAACTGGCAATGCTGGCCGACGAGGTGAGCGGCCCGCAGGCCGAGCATCTTGGCCTCGTCAATAAATGCGTGCCTTCGGCGGAATTTGATGCCGTCGTCACTGCCTTTGCGCGGCGTTTAGCCAACGGGCCGACGCGTGCCTATGGGCTGATTAAGCAGCAGATCTACGCTTCTGCCGAATCCGATCTTCGGAGCGCCCTGCGACTCGAAGGCGAACTACAAGACCAGGCTTTTGAGACGGAAGATCATCGCAACGCCGTCATGGCCTTTTTACAGAAGCGCAAACCCGAATATAAAGGAAGATAGCCGGGTGCGCATCGACACCCTGACCCACAACAACATCCAGACCCAGGGGGCGCGGCGGCGAGCATGGCTGCGCGAGCACAGCCCGCAGCACCTGCAACATTGCGCCGCCCTCATGCTCGCAGCGCTCGCTCAGCGCCAGCCAGGCGCGTCGCCTGCCACGCTTGTGCTGGGCGCGGGAGCCTGCACGGAAATTCCACTGGAAGATCTGGCGCGCCACTCCGACGAAGTCGTGCTGGCCGATCTCGACCTCGCCTCAATGCAGCAGTCCTGGGCGGAACTGCCATCCCCTGCGCTGCGCAGGCGAACGCGCCTGCTGCAATGCGACATCACTGGCGGCGTGAGCGTCAGCCTGCATCGCCTGCTTGCCCGCCAATCCTGGGATGACCTCATTTCACAGGGAGCAAGCGCCGTCTTTGATGCCGCCGTTTCATGCCTGGAGCAATGCCCCATCCTTGATCCACCCCGGCTTGATACCCTGGGCGACGGTCAATACGGGCTAGTCATCAGCTCGCTAGTTCTCTCCCAGCTATTCAGTTATCCGCTGCTCGACGTGCTCGATCACGTTCAGCTCCTTGCCCCCGCGTACCTGGGCGAGCTGGAGCGTCACCATCGCTACCGGCAAGCCGCTCAAGATTTCCGCGTGCGTATCATTCAATCTCACCTGCACCTCTTACGTGAGCTGGTGGACATGGGCGGCCTGGTTGTCTTGCTCAGTGACGTGCGCGGCTTCGCCTTCAATGTATTGGGTACCGATCACGATGCTGAACATCGCCGCGCTATTCCACTCATTCCACGCGCCTTTCCCGAACTTGTCGGTGATACCTTTACAGTGCTGCAAGAAGAACACTGGGAATGGATCACCGACCTGCCAGAGAAGGACAAATTCGGACGCGGTTACGAGGTCATTGGGTATATTCTCCTGTAGAGCCCAATTTATCGCGCCCTATTACAACGCCGCGAGGATGCGCTCCCCGGCGAGCACATCATCATAGACCTCGCGCACCAGTCGCGCCACGTGTTTCCAACTATACCGCAGCGCAGAGGGACGCGCGGCCTGACTCATTTTCTCAAGCAGGTCGGGCTGCTGTAACAACGTGTCCAGGCGTTCCGCGAAGAAGCCGGGGCAGCGCGGCACCAGGTAGCCCGTCTCACCATGCCGGATAATGGTGTTCAGTCCTCCTGCGCGCGTCGCTACAACGGGTGTGCCACAGGCCAGCGACTCGACGGCGGCCAGGCCAAAGCTCTCGTGGTAGGAGGGAATGACCGTCACATCCGCCGCGCTGTAGAGCATGGGCATTTCCGGCTGCGGGCGCGCCCCGAGAAAATGTACTCGCTTGCTGATATGCAGATCGGCTGCGAGTTGGCCTAATTGTTGTATCTCCTCGTCGTCCGTTTGTTTGCCACCAACGATGATTACCTGCGCCTTTTCCTTCATCATGGCCACGGTACGCAGCAGCATATCTGGTCCTTTGAACGGGTCGAGTCGACCGGCGAATAACAGCACGCGCCAGTCCTGTTTCCATCCCAGGCCTTCGCGTGCTTTCTTACGATCATAGGGTATGAAACGTTGGAGATCGACTCCGCAGGGAATGACAAGCGTCTGGCCCGTAGTCGCACCGCAGTGACGGATAATCTGCGCGCGTTCTTCAGCCGTAGACGCAATGATGCGATCAGCCTGCTTGATGAGACGGCGTTCCATTTCAAGTCGCAGCAGCGGCTCTTGCGCGTCAGGATTTGCCAGTTGCTTTAAGTGTGCCAGCGTGTGAAACATCATAATGTGCGGAACATGCCAGCGCTGCGCAAGCTGCATGCCGGTTACCCCCGACAGCCAGTAGTGGCTGTGCAGCACGTCATAGCGTTTACCTGTACTGATGCGAAATTCATCGATATGCTGCGCGAAAGCGGGCAAGTGGTTATAGAGTTCGTCTTTATGGATGGGTATGCTCGGCCCTGCTGCTATATGGATAACGCGCACGCGCGGGCTAAGGTGGACGATTTGTGGGGTGGTTTCGTTAGTGCGGCGAGTGAAAATATCGACGTTGATTTGTGATTGTCCCAGTTCTCGCGCCAGTTGTTGGATGTAGACGTTCATACCGCCAGCATCTCGGGTGTACCCCGGCATAGCCAATGGGGACGTGTGGACGCTGAGCATAGCAATAGAATAACTCATACTTTAGTATGCTCCTCTTCTTCGATTATGACTATCGTTCATTGCAGATGCGCGGCCAACGCCCTTCGCTCTCAAGCCTGATGCGTGTGAACATGGCATGCTCCTTTCTTATCGCCTTCACTTTATCAATCTATTTACTATATCGAACAAAATGACAGGATTATTTATTCGTTCTTTGCAGGTATCATGTCTTCCCATCCGTCTCGCACTTGCGCACTTGCGCAATCGCATCATACAAACGGCGCATATCTGCGCCTGATCCCTGCGTCAGTTCTTCCATGCAGTCGCAGCGCTGCTTGAGGGCCTTCGTGAAAGCAACAGGCGTCATTCCGGCCCAGTCCGCCAGTTCATCCAGGATAGACTGGTCCGCGTGTTCAAAGGTGTCGTCAAATTCGTTCCACAAAGAAAGCGGTAGAGGTATGACGGCGTCGGGTGTATTAGGATCAGCATGCGCCTGCAAGAAGTGCGTTGTGAGCCAGCGGCGGCGCAAAGGATAGATATGACCGACCAGCCCGATATTGATAACCAGCCCCAGGCGTCGTACATCCTGGGCGCTCAGGCGCAGGTCATGCTGGTACATGTATAGCACGTCGTCGATGGTATCTGCATGCACGCTGGTGGCGATATGATAGCCACTGGCTGTTAGATTGAGATAGCGCCTGGCTACGCGTCCCCACATATAAATAGGCAGGTGATCGCTTACCTCGTTGCACAGCGCGTAGGTTTGGGCCGGTTCGATGTCGGGCAGCTGCGTAAATGCGAAGTTTTCATACATACCAGACATGTAGGCTAGCTTCGAGTCTTCAGGCACAAACTGCATCAGCGCGTTAAGCGTGGTAGTCTTGCCAACGCCCGGCTGTGGATCGGTTGGGCCGGCCACCGTGAGCGATGCGCCATGTTCCAGCAGCAGCCAGAGCAGCGCGACCGTCTGCGCATCGATGCATCCCATCGCCGCGATCTGCGCCGTCGATAATGGGCGTCTTGAGTCATAATGCCACCATAAACGTTCTCTAGGGTCACGTGGATCAAACATAAAAGCGTTTCCTTCCACACGCGAACTGCATTATTTTTCTTGTGATACTTTCTCTTCCCCCGCCTGGATAGCCCCAGTATGTGGCTGTTCAGATTCAGGCGCGGGCGGTTTTAGCCATCCGGGTCTGGGATTCCAACTGATAGCCACAACATGCAGCTGTTTGTCGTCTTCCATCTCAACAATG
Source organism: Ktedonobacteraceae bacterium (assembly GCA_035308345.1). Taxonomy (GTDB): domain Bacteria; phylum Chloroflexota; class Ktedonobacteria; order Ktedonobacterales; family Ktedonobacteraceae; genus CF-113. Next base: position 4,853 of record DATGGW010000271.1, read on the forward strand.
CTCACCGAGGCGTTATCTATCATCAGTTTTCCAGCCTGTCCTGCCTCTAATCCCGTATAATGCGCGATCAGCAATTTGATGATATCGCTATGCGCCACAAACGCCGGGTAGGGGCCCGATTTATCGCGCCCTCGCCAGCGTTCGACGGCGGCGACTGCACGCTCCTGAACCTGGGGAAAAGTTTCAACATCGGCGGGCGCGACCGTTGGATTTCTGACGAAGGCTTTCCACTCCGCGTCATTCTTATTAAGCTCGTCATGGTTTTGCCCGGCCCAGTGCCCCACGTCAATATCCATCAAGCCTGGCTCAAACTCGATAGCGAGCTTGCGCGGCTGCGCGATAATCTCGGCTGTCTCACGCGCCCTTTCCAGCGGGCTGCTAATAACGGCGCTGATCGGCAGAACACTTAAGGCGTCGGCCAGCCGCGCCGCCTGTTGTCTGCCAGTATCATCCAGCGTTATTCCCGGCAACTGGCCCGGGAGACGATGTTCAGCATTCCATGTTGTTTGCCCATGTCTGATAAAGAGCAGGGTTTGTTTCATACCTTTTTGATTGCTTTCTTCTATAATAAATTGTTGCAACCGCAGTCGTCGCCGCCAGCCATAGTAACGCCAGCCCGCGCTCGCGTAAATCCACAATACTAACATCCAGCCATGCATACCACTGGTTAGCCTTTTCAGTGAACTTCTCATACGCCACAGCTATTATCGTTTCGTTTGTAGGGACCCGATTTATCGTGTCCACTTCGATGATCGCATCGAGGTATTCCGTTATATATCGCGACCAACCAATGTGGTAATAATTGTATCAGGGTATACGCCGGGGGTGCAAGCTGCATGTTTGTAGGAGCTCGATTCATCGCGCCCTATATCGCATTCGAAAGATAGAAGAGCAATGCCAGCGCAACCAGACCCGCTACTATGAGAAATGCGCACCCCAGCAGGACTTCGCTATTACTCGCTTCTCTGCTCCTTTTTGTTGCCGGCACGAAACCCTTGATGGATTTTCCCGACATGCTCAGGTTTATAGGGTAGGGGGTTCGTATCCATGTTTGTTGCTGGTGTGCCACCGGCAATTGTTCAGTATAAGGCCCCAATTGGTGGGGGAAAGGAGAGCTTTCAATAGGCCTCGAAGTTGATGTCGGCGGTACAATAAACTGTGATTGTCTTCTGGCCGGGATTTTTATGGGGGGAACTTGCGGCAGCCGCATCATTGCTGGCGGTTCAAAGTCTGGCTGTGTATCTGACATAGTATGATCCTCCTCACACCGCTCTCTTCACACATCACTACAAATCCATACCTGTATTCATTATACTGAATCCAGCAATCTACTTCGCCACATTGGAATTTATGCTCTATTTTGTTAGCTTGTGCTCACCATCTTTCTCGTATAAGAAAGGTACCTACCCATTTCTGACAGTCTCGGCAGCTACTTGGGCGAAATTGAGCGCGGCTACGAGCGATACGCCGCCGATGATGTTGCCGATCAGTGTCGGCAGCATGAAACCCAGCAAGTAGCCTTCCCAGGCAACGGTTCCAATATTTACCAGGTACAGCACATCGACGGAGCCTGCGATGATATGCGCGAAACCTCCCAGCGCAACAATGTAGGTGATGAGGATGATGATGTGCAGCTTGGTGCTTTCTGCTGCCGGTAGCAGCCAGACCATCAGAGCAATCAACCACCCGGCGAATATGCCGCGCAGAATGGTCAGGCCGAAATCGCCTCGCAGGGAATGCTGCGCGATCTCGGCGAATGAGCGCTGGATGTTTGCAGGAAAAATAGCGGTGTGCGCAACAAGAAGAGCGAAGAGTAGTGCTCCTACAAGATTGGCTGCCAGCACCACCAGCCATAGCCGCGCAACCTTCCAGAACGTGTGCCAATCGGGATGCGCAAACAGGGGCAACATAGCAGTAAGCGTGTTCTCGGTAAAGAGTTGTTGTCGGCCCAGTATCACGATGAAAAAACCAACGCTGTATCCCAGATTATCAATGAGCGGACGCCAGGGAGCAGCAGGCAAGTAGGTATGCAGAAGACCCTGAAAAACCAGCGAGAAACCCATAGAAAGCCCGGCAGCCAGGGCGGATAATGCCAGCGCTTCGGGAGGGCGATTCAGTTCCCGCTCCCCCTCTTCGCGCACTATTTCATGGACGACCAATGCGCTGATTCTAGCGCGCCTCGCGACCTCTTGCCGCTCCCTACGGCTCAGCTCTGGTACGTTATCTGAAGACGATGATGTAAGTTCTGATTCTGTCTCGTGACTTGATTTTCTCTCGTGGTTTGATTTTCTAAAGATTCCACTTCGAGGTGCTTTGCTGTTCATCTACCTGTCTTTCCTCTATTTATCTGCGCGTATAGCGGTCTGTGCCTTGTCACAAGACATACTCTTTACAACACGGATCAGATAAAAAAAGTGATACAGGTTAGTAGACACAGCTCAAATCAAGCTCAGCATCGTTTACCTCTTCTACAGAGGATTCAAGCCCATTGTCCTTAAAGGCATCGGGGTTATCCAGCGCGGCATGTATGATGCGCTCGACATCCGCCAGACTATTGATGCGCACCAGCTCATTGCGCACCTGTTTGGCGCCAGGGAAGTGACCAAGATACCAGCCCATGTGTTTGCGCAGCTCGACGTAATGATCTTCGCCCTTAAGTTTAGCATGAACATACGCGTGTTCGAGCGCCATAAGCAGGCGTTCCTCGCGGTTCGGCAGCGCGTCGGGCAAGTCGTCAAGGGTCGGGTTGATGCCCGCGTTGAGCAACTTCTTCACGAGTTCGCGGTTGCGGAAGAGCCAGGGGTTGCCGAACGTGGCTCGCCCGATCAATACGCCGTTGACGCCTGTCGCGCGTATGCGCTGCGCCGCGTCGTACAGGCTTTTAATATCGCCATTGCCAAAAATGAGCGTATCGGTCTTGCGCACAACCTCGGCTGCGGCTGCGATGGCCTCCCAGTTGGCATCGCCCTTGTAGTGCTGCGCCAGTGTGCGCCCGTGAATGGAGATCACCGCTGGTTCCAGTTCCAGCAATTCCTGCACCCAGTCTGTAATCACGATCGAGTCGTATCCCAGGCGCGTCTTAACCGATACCGGCAGCAGCCGGCGATCGATGCGCGCCTTATCGCCCCATACTCGCACGCGCTCCTCGTTCATCTGGCGAATGCGTTCGATGCGAAACGGCTCCATTTCCAGATCTTCCAGCGTCTGTCCATTAGCCCAGTCGCGCACGCCCTGCTGTGTGGCGCGGATAATCTCTCTTGCTGTCTCAGGCATGCGGATCAGCGCAGCGCCTCCGCCTTTGCTGGCTACAGTTCTCGCCGGGCAGCCCATATTGATATCCACGCCGTCAAAGCCCAGTTCGCACACAACATGCGCAGCCTTGTAGAAGTATTCCGGGCGGCAGCCAAAAATCTGTGCCACCACAGGCCGTTCCGCGGGCGTGTACAGAAAATCGCGGAAGATGCGGTCACTGCCGCGCCACAGTCCCTCGACGTTGGTGAACTCGGTCAGCACCACATCGGGGCGTCCATACAGCCCATGCATGGTGCGGCATGGCGCATCGGTAACGCCATCCATTGGAGCCAGCCCGATTACAGGTTGTTGCAGGGTATTCCAGAATGATGGATGTTTCATAGCATGGATATTATACATCACACGTAAAGAGGATTTTTGGGACGCTTTGGCGTTCTTTAAATAATACTGCTCGTTCGGCAAAGAGATGCCGCGCGTGTGGCTGTTAGGAACACGCGCGGCATCTCTTACTAATGCACTATTGATAGGTAGTCCGGGAGTGAGTGCTACATCCTATTCTGCTGCTGAGTGACACCTACCAACCGTGCTCGCTGGCCGGCTTCGGGGAAAACAGGCTCATTGCGTTCGTTGAAGAACTTCCAGCCATTCTTCTTCTGCTCATTGGGTACTGACTCGATGCGCACTCGTACCCATTGTCCTTTCGTCAGGAGTTCGAGCTTCTCGCCTCCCTGTAAATGATAATCTTCCTTACCATGTTGACCTACAATTTTGTATCGTCCAAGTTTGGGATCAAGAATCAGCTGTCCTTCAGCTTCCATTGGGTACCTCCTTAAATAGTTGTAACAATGAGCGGCATTTTTGCCACCTGGAATCAGTATAATCATCCACTCCAAATGGCAATTTTTTGGCATCTTGATCTGTATGTACTATAATGACCACATGCCGCCTCACTTCCACGCGAAATGGGCTGAATATGACTCAGTTACTTACGACATACCGTCACGAAAGGCAGCAACTATTTATGTCCAGCACGAAAACGTCTCACCAGGTGCAGATGCCATCAGCTACCGATCTGTATAATATCGACCACTTGCTCAGCGAAGAAGAACGTATGGTGCGTGATACCGTGCGCAAATTCGTCAATGAGCGTGTCATGCCCATCATTGGCGAGCATTTTGAGGCTGGCACCTTCCCGCGCGAGTTGATCCCGGAAATCGCTGATCTCGGTCTGCTCGGCATGCATCTTGAGGGCTATGGCTGCGCCGGGTTGAGCGCGGTGTGCTATGGCCTGGCCTGCCAGGAGTTGGAAGCAGGCGACAGTGGTCTGCGCTCATTCGTCTCTGTACAGGGATCGCTGGCAATGTTCCCTATTCATAAGTTTGGCTCAGAGGAGCAGAAACAGCGCTGGCTGCCGCCCATGGCGAGCGGTGAAGCTATTGGCTGCTTTGGCCTGACCGAGCCGGATTCTGGCAGCGACCCCGGCAGCATGCGTACTACCGCGCGCAAGGATGGCGACTCGTACCTCTTAAACGGCACGAAAATGTGGATCACCAATGGCGGCATTGCTGATATCGCCGTCGTTTGGGCAAAGGCGGAAGATGGCATTCGCGGCTTCCTGGTGGAACGTGGCACAGCCGGTTTCACCACCAGCGACGTGCATCACAAACTCTCACTGCGCGCCTCCATCACTTCGGAACTTCACTTTGAGGATTGTCGCATCCCTGCCGAAAATATGCTGCCCAACGTGCGCGGACTGCGCGGACCGCTCTCATGCCTTGACGAGGCTCGCTATGGCATCGCCTGGGGCGCGGCCGGCGCGGCGCGTGCCTGCTACGAAGTTGCTCTGGGTTATGCGAAAACGCGCGTGCAGTTTGATCGCCCCATCGCCAGCTTTCAGCTAGTGCAGGAAAAACTGGCGATTATGGCAACCGAGCTGGTCAAGGCGCAGCTGCTGGCGCTGCAACTCGGCAGGCTCAAAGATGAAGGGCTGCTGCATCCTGTGCAGATATCTGTTGCCAAGCGTAACAATGTGCGCGAGGCGCTGCGCACGGCGCGTGAGGCGCGTTCGGTGCTGGGAGCTAATGGTATAACACTGGAATATCCCATCAGCCGCCATTCCAATAACCTGGAGTCGGTCTATACCTACGAAGGCACAGACGATATTCATACGCTCATCATCGGTCAGGCAATCACAGGCATAGATGCTTTCTCGTAGGAGCCCGATTTATCGCGCCCACCGATTTATCGTGTCTATAACTGTGTCGTGAAGACTACTAGCCGCTCATCATAGCCGGAGCCTGTCCAGATGCCGCTGCAGGTAATCAGATTCAAGTGATGGCCTGTAGAGGGTCCAAATACAGCGTTTATTGCATCCTGGCCGGGGTAGTTGGCGGGGTAGCGCACAACCTGGTTCACTATGTACTTGATAATGGTTCCATCGTTTGTCACCACCGTGACCGTATCCCCTGCCTGCAGATCGCCGAGCGACCAGAAAATCGCCGGGTCTCCTCCTACGCGATTAACATGTCCCGCGATCACCGCATTGCCGGACTGTCCGGGCGCTGCTCCCAGATCATACCAGAAAACGCTGCTCCAATAAGGTGAGTTATATGCTTTTGAAACCGGCGCGTCCATTGCTCCGCTGGGCGTTTGCCCTACATTCATTACCGGCGCGTCCACATGTATGGCGGGAATCTGCAATCGTGCGGGCGACCGGGGCGCGCGCGCTGGTGTAATACCTTTGATATTATGAGCGTAGTTGTAGAACAAGATGCCCGAAAAACCCAGCAGAACCAGCGCTAAAACGATCAACAGCTTCTTCATGGCTTACGAACCTGTTTCCAGGGCGACCCTTGTGGTTGCCCCTACCATACTTAGCGATGCTACAAGTAGTCTAGCATATTTCAAACTAGCAACGCTAGTTTTTTGTTTGCAGCCTCCCGCGAGTCGAGCAGGGCGCGCAGCGCCCGTCTGGCATTGCAAATACGGCTCTTGACTGTTCCGACCGGCGTCTCTAAAATGCTTGCAACCTCTTGATATGACAGCTCCTGTACAAATACCAACACCAGCACTTCCCGGTGCAGTGGCGCCAGTTCACGAAAGGCTGCTGCCAGTTCATCGCTCGCGAAACTTGCCAGCGTAAATGCTTCAGGTTCAGGGTCTTTGGCGACCAGTCCTTCCAACTGAGTTTCATCGCTAAGGGGCAATCGCCGCTGGCGCAGCGTATTATGCGCCTGTCGCCGCGCGATGCCAATGAGCCATGTCTTCAGGCTGGATCTGCCCTCAAAGCGATACGCGCTTTTCCATACTGCCACCAGCGTATCCTGCAAAATCTCCTCGGCTAACCCATAATCGGGCGTGAGTTGCAGCAAATACTTGAAAAGCGTGCGCTGGTAGTTGCAATAAAGTTCGGCCAGCGCTTCTCGATCACCCGCCGCAATACTCCGGACAATCTGCCTCTCATCGACGACTGATTGCGCCTTTATGCTCATCCAGCCGCCCTCTCGCACGAGGAATAGACTCGATTTATCGCGTCCCTACAAGCTTTGGATGTTTCTATCCAGGACATGAGAGAGTCAACTTTCTTCTATTTATAATTAGCAACTTATAACCGAAATGTTCATTCACATACAAAAAAATTCGTAGAGGATA